>DAOWGY010000360.1 GCA_030641695.1 Gammaproteobacteria bacterium | reverse complement strand
GCGAGCAAGGTTGCGCATCGTGCGTCGACCCACGTATGGCCGGTGAAAACGAAGGCTGTCGCCGCTATGGTGCTCGATATCGTCAATGTCTGCTTCGAGGCTTTCACGCAAGACGGCTGACTCGTCAGCTCGTGAGAATCGGGCCTTCGGCTTCGGTTTTGACGACTTCTCCGTAGCGCGATTCTCGGTGCGCAGCTGCTTCGTGCCCGAAACGGCTTTGCGGAACAGCTTGGCGTCATCGTCGGTCACGGCTTCGTGTCCTGAAAGCTATGGTGCAGGGGGAACATTCAGTATAGTGAGCGCGTCGCGCGCAGCCAAACGATCCCGTTCGTCACGATAATAATGAAAATCCTCGTAAGTAATGACGACGGCTACCTGGCAACCGGCATAAACGTACTCACAGAGGCACTGCAGGCGGTAGCAGACGTCGTCGTCGTTGCGCCGGATCGCAATCGGTCTGCGGCGAGCAATTCGCTGACCGTGCACTCACCACTGCGCGTACACAAGCTTGCCGAGAACCGTTACAGCGTCGATGGAACGCCATCGGATTGTGTGCACCTCGCGTTGACTGGCTTTCTCGAGGATGAGCCGGACCTCGTCGTGTCCGGCATCAATCATGGCGCCAATCTCGGCGACGACGTGATCTACTCCGGTACCGTAGCGGCTGCGATGGAGGGGCGATTTCTGGGTCTGCCGACGATCGCTGTGTCACTTGCCGGCGACGGCAGGTTGAAGCATTTCGATACGGCCGCGCGAGTCGTCACCGAGATGGTGCAGAAACTCGAGCGCGCCTCGTTTTCGGCGGATGTAACACTCAACGTCAATGTGCCGGACAGGCCGTATGAGGAACTCACGGGCGTGCGTGCGGCGCGACTTTGATTTCGGCACAAGTCGGAACCCGTGGTGCGCACCAAAGATCCCCATGGCCGCGAGATCTTCTGGGTCGGACCCGCCGGTCGCGGCGCGGATGCCGGCGCCGGAACGGACTTCCATGCGATCGAGGAGGGCGCAGTGGCTGTGACGCCACTCAAAGTCGACCTGACGCGGCACGACTCGTTGCCACAGATCACGGAGTGGCTGGCCGGATGAATAGTCTGCGCGGCGGCATCGCTGGCATAGGCATGACATCGGCACGAACGCGTGACCGGCTCGTTGAGCGACTGAGGTCACACGGTATTCGTTCGGAGATAGTACTGAATCAGATTCGTAGCGTGCCGCGGCACCTGTTCGTCGACGAGGCGCTCGCGAGTCGTGCATACGAAGATACGGCATTGCCGATCGGTCACGGCCAGACGATCAGCCAGCCGTACGTCGTCGCGAAAATGACCGAGGCACTGCTGGATGGCTTCGAAGGCGAAAAAGTGCTCGAAATCGGGACCGGCTGCGGGTACCAGACTGCGGTGCTCGCGCCAGTGGTGAAAAAGATCTACTCCGTGGAGCGCATACCCGAGTTGTTGAGGAAGACGAAGCAACGTTTGCGCGAGCTGGACATATACAATGTGCAATTCCGGCCTGGCGACGGGTGGGCAGGCTGGCCGAAGTACGCGCCCTATGACGGCATCATCGTGGCGGCGGCCGCGCAGGTCGTGCCGGACAAGCTGCTCGAGCAGCTCGCTCCCGGCGGCCGCCTCGTAATGCCGGTCGGGCCGCCCGGATACCAGCAACTCACGCTGGTACGACACCTGCACGAGCGCTTCGAGCAATCGCCACTCGGTGGCGTCAGTTTTGTACCACTTGTTCCCGGCTCATGACTATCACTGAGACCGCTTCGCTATATTTATCAACATGGTAGATCGGTATTCGCATGTTGATTCTGCTGCGGTGGCAGCAAAGGAACGGTAGCCAGGATGGCGATATTCGGCCCACTTTACGAGCGCGTCATGCGCTGGTCGCGTCACCGGCACGCCGAGTGGTACCTCGGTGCTATGAGCTTCGCGGAGTCGTCATTTTTCCCGATACCAGTCGACGTCATGCTGGCACCGATGTGCATGGCGACACCAGAGCGGTCGTGGCGCTACGCACTCAACGCGTCGTTGTTGTCGGTCATCGGCGGCATTGCCGGCTACGCAATTGGCTACCTGGCATTCGAGGTAATCGAGCCGTGGCTCCAAGAATCGCACTACTGGGGCGCATACCAGACAGCGCGTGAGTGGTTCGGCACCTACGGTTTCTGGACTGTATTCGTTGCGGGTTTCTCACCCATTCCTTACAAGGTATTCACGATCGCCGCAGGCGTTGTGGCGCTCAACTTTCCGGCCTTCGTGTTTGCGTCCATCATCGGCCGCGGCGCGCGGTTCTTCCTGGTCGCGGCGTTCGTCAGGTATGCAGGTGTGCGCATGGAAGCCACGCTGCTGAGAAACATCGAGCGTATCGGCTGGGGTGTGCTGATCGTCAGTGTGTTAATCATCGGCTATTTCATGGCGCGGGGCTGATGCGTGCGCGCCTCGCCACCGGCTTCGTCGCGGCGCTCATTCTCGCAGCGTGCGGTTCCGGCGGCGGCTGGCAAGATGATGCGACGCAACACATTGTTCGCAGAGGCGAGACGCTGTTCTCGATTGCCTGGCGTTACGGCAAGGATCCTGGCGACGTCGCGCGATGGAATCGGCTCGGTGACGGTTCCCTGATCTATCCTGGCCAGGTCATTCGACTGACACCACCGTCGGGCTCACGCCAGCAGAGTTCCTCGTCGCGTCCAAAGAGCGGGCAGCCGTTGCCGACGATCCCGTCGCAGCCACCGCCGCCCTGGACCTGGCCGACCAGAGGCCGGATCAATGTCGAATTTGGCGGGAAACCCGGCAGTGGAACCGGTGTTCTGATCGACGGCAGATCCGGGCAGCCCATTGTCGCCGCGGCGTCCGGGCGGGTCGTCTATGCCGGCGGTGGACTGATCGGCTACGGTCAGCTTATTATTCTCAAACATAACGACACTTACCTGAGTGCCTATGGGCACAACGCCAGGCTGCTGGTAAAAGAAGGACAAGCCGTTAAAAAAGGCCAGCAGATCGCGACGATGGGTGAGGGGCCGGAACGCAAGCCGCGACTGCATTTCGAGATCAGGCGCAATGGCAAGCCGGTTAACCCGCGACAGTATTTGCCCGCGAGATAATCTGACTTCAACCTGAACTCTCCGCGTCGCGCCTTGCGAGGGGGGGAGTTGAAACGTGCGAAAAGCGGAACGCCAAAACGGTCACGCTACGAATTCGCCGAGACCACGTAGCAATGGCTCGGCGGCGAAGTCCGGGGTGAACGGCGCGTCAAACGATCACGCGAGTAAAAGTGACACCGTTGCTGTCCGATCTCACGATCCCACTCGCTTGTACCTTTCCGAAATCGGCATCTCGCCGTTGCTCACCGCCGACGAGGAAAAGCAATTTGCACGTCAGGTTCAGAATGGCGACGAGGCGGCAAGACACCGCATGATCGAGAGCAATCTGCGGCTGGTCGTCAAGATCTCCCGTCGTTACATCAATCGTGGATTGCCGTTGCTCGACCTGATCGAGGAGGGCAACCTCGGGCTGATTCATGCCGTCAAGAAATTCGATCCCGAGCGCGGTTTTCGCTTTTCGACCTATGCGACCTGGTGGATTCGTCAGACAATCGAGCGCGCGATCATGAACCAGTCAGGTTCGGTGCGGCTGCCGATTCACATCATCAAGGACATCAACACCTGCCTGCGTGCCGCCCGCACGATTCGCCAACAGCAGGATAGGAACCCTACTGTCGCCGAGATTGCAACGCACCTGGACCGCGACGTGGCTGATGTCGAGCGCCTCATGGCATTGCACGAACGGGTGACACTGCGCTCGAACGGTGCGGACGAAGACGGCGGTGGCCCGGTCGATCGGCTGCAAGCCAAACGAGATGCCGAGCCGTCGCGTTGCGCGCAGAAAGACGATGTCCACGATATCGTCGATCATTGGGTCTGCGAGTTGAGCGACAAACAGCGTGCCGTTGTCGAGCGGCGCTTCGGTCTGCACGGCCATCGCCGCGAGACTCTCGAACAGATCGGCGAGGAGATTGGCGTGACACGCGAACGGGTTCGTCAGATTCAGCTGGATGCGCTCAAGAACCTGCGCGATATGATGGAAAGTCATGGCATCTCAGGGGAAAATATCCTCGACTAGCCTGTTGGAGCGCTTCTTGAAGCGCGACTGGTGGTTGGTCGAATCGCGCCTCGAGAGGCACTGCAACGATCATCAGATATACAACACGGCGGCTACTCGCCGGCCTTCTCCTGCCAGTATGTTGAACGTCCTCGCTGCCGCGGGCGTATTCATGACCTCGAGGCCAACGCTGCGCCTGGCGAATGCGAACATCAGTTCGCGGGGCGGGAAAATGTTGTGGCTGCCCGTGCCGAGGACGATAAGTTCCGGCTGTGTCGCGAACAGCAATTCGAAATGCGATTCGACGAGATCGGCAACGGGTGGCGGCATGAAACCTTCCACCAGTCCATCCCGTGTCAGCGCGATCGTTTGTGTGAATGATTGCTCGCCGATGAGAATTCCGTCAGCCGAAACGCTGCGGATCATCATTGCCGACGGACTTTCTCGCGTAAACTTCAAATCCGGTTTCCGTTACCATCGAGCCAGCCTGGCGAAATCATATCGAAGAGTACCTACGAAGTGCCAAGCACGACGTACCAGGCGGGACCAAAAAGTGTGACGCTATCTTATGACAAATCCGCAGCCATCGTGGTCATGCCGCCGGTAGGCGGTGGCCGACTGCGAGATCGCAAACTAAGGCGCTGGCTGGCGCAGTCGATGCTCGAGCGCCTGGCCGAGCCACGGGAACTCCTGGGCGACATCCTCGATTTGCTCGGCATGCAATGCCCGCAAGAGGGTTTGGCCGCGATGCGCATGTGGGGTCAGACGGGCGATCGCCCGACGGTCTGGATTTCTGCGGCAGATCCGGTGTACCTGGAGCCGCGGCTCGATCACATATGTCTGCACGCTTTACGTCAGACCGGAATTCCGGCATCTGAACTCCGCACGTTGTTCGACCATCTGCAACGCACCCTGGCGGAGGACAAGGGCTATGGTTTTGCCCGCCTGGGTACCTATGGTTACCTGCGCGCCGAGGATGCAATGGTGACGGCGGCGATACCCGCCTACGTCATCGACCAGCAGTGTCCAGGCGATTACATGCCGGGCGGAGACAGGGCCGCAGAGTTTCGCAATCTGTTGTCAGAGATAGAGATGGCCCTGCACGAACATCCAGTAAACGTGGAACGTCAGCTGCAGGGTTT
>DAOWGY010000094.1 GCA_030641695.1 Gammaproteobacteria bacterium | reverse complement strand
ATATAGGTGTGGCCGTGAGCGAACGCGCCGAACTCCTCCACGATGGTGTCATGGACGAAGCCGCGCACGATCGTCGCACCGATTGCCTGGTAGCCGCCGCCAAGACCCTTCGCGAGCGTCACGATATCCGGCCGAATATCGTCCTGTTCGAACGCAAAGTACGTTCCCGACCGGCCGCAGCCCGCCATGATTTCGTCGAGGATCAAAAGAACTTCGTGCCGGTCGCAGATTTCCCGAATCTTCTTCAGATAGTCGCCGGTCGACGCCACGGCGCCCAGAGTCGCGCCAACGACCGTCTCCGCGATGAATGCGCCGATGTTGTCCGCACCGTGTTCCAGTATTGCCTCTTCGAGCGCATTTGCGGCTCGCGTGCCGTAGTCGTCGTCGGACTCGTTCTCCAGTTGATGGCGGTACGAGTAACAGGGCGCGATCATCGGCCAGTGATGCAGTATCGGCGCGAAGATTGCGCGACGTGCCGGACTGCCCGACAACGACAGCGCGCCCAGCGTGTTGCCGTGGTAGCTCTGATGACGGCTTACGACCATGTATTTGTCATCACGGCCTTTCGCGAGCCAGTACTGTCGCACGAGCTTTATGGCAGTTTCGTTTGCCTCGGAGCCACCGGACAGGAAGTAGACGCGTGCATCATCCTCGCCAAAACGCGCCGCAAGATGTTTTGCGAGCCGCTCCTGTGGATCGTTGGTGAAGAATGCGGTGTGCGCATAGGCAAGTTCCTCGACCTGCCGTTTTATCGCGGCAACAACGTACGGATGCCAGTGACCGAGACAACTGACGGCCGCGCCGCCGCTGCCGTCGAGGTACTGGCGGCCATCCGTGTCATAGAGGTACACGCCATCGCCGCGCAGGCCGCGCGGATAGTCCTGCTGTGGATTGCGATAGAAAACGCTGCTCATGTCGTTCCGGGCCGGCGACTCAATCGTCGCTCCATGGAATCCAGCGTTCGCTTGAAGAAAACGGTGGCTGCAACACCAGGATGCCGCAACGAAAACCCGAATACTCTTCTGACCTTGTGCACCGGCACATCGCAATCTTGCACCCCCCTGACGATCCGCGCCAGTTCCACACCAACCACTGTCGCCATCGCTATGCCGCGACCGTTACAGCCGATGCCGGCATGGAAGCCATCGGCGACATTGAATATCCGCGGCAAGTGGTCCTGCGTCAACGCAAGATAGCCGCTCCAGCCGTATTGCCACGATAGGCTATCGAGATCCGGAAAACGACGCTGCGCTGCGCGATGCAGGTGCTTTAACAATCGCGCGTTTCCGTCCCCGGCCGTTGCGCTTGCGCCGCCCATGATGAGCCGATTGTCGGCCGTTAGCCGGAACGACGTCAGCAGACGTTGCGTGTCGGAGGCCGACTCGCCGCGCGGCAGTATCGTGCGCGCGTGCGCTTCGGCCAGCGGCGCAGACGCGACCTGTGCCGTACGCAGCGGAATCACCGCGCCGCGCATTTCAGGAATAGCGTGGTTGTACGCATTCGTGCAACACAGCACGGCGTCGGCGATCAGTACACCTGAGGAAGTCGTCACGCGCCATTTCAAGGCATCCCTGTCGATGTTCAACGCGGGCGAACGCTCGTGGATATCGGCGCCCGCATCCCGGGCGGCCTCGGCCAGGCCGCGGGCGTAAGCGAGCGGATTCAATGAGCCACCGCGCGGATCGTACCAGGCACCAAAGTAATAGTCGGTGCCCAGCCTGCCCGGAACGTCGTCCTCGGGAATCAGCGCGACGTCGGCGCCCAATGCCTGCCACGCACGCAACCGTTTATCTATCAAGGGCAAAGCGGAGCGCGCATGTGCGGCCTGGATCCAGCCTCGCCTGTTCAAATCGCAGTCAATTCCGAGGCGATCGATCAGATCGAATAGTCGCTGTGGCGCGTCCCCCGATAATCGCAGCAACCTGTCGGCACGCTCGTCGCCAAGTAGCCGTTGGACTTCGTGTGGATCGCGCTTCAGGCCCGGCACCACGAGACCGTTATTGCGCCCCGATGCTCCCCATCCGATCTCGGCGGCCTCGACGAGCACGACGTCGACAGAGGCCTCGGCAAGATCAAGCGCCGCTGAAAGCCCCATGAATCCACCACCGATGATCGCGACGTCACAACGGCGCTCACCGTGCAGCGATTCGAGCGCGTTGCTGCGAGGTGTTATCACTGCCCACAAAGTGCGGGGTGGCATGGACACACGATCAGACGCGTTGGGCGATTCCATTGGACAACGTCGAGTTATCGGGAGGGAGACGATTCCGTGAACAACAGCGTTGCGCCACAAGCGTGATCTGCAGAAACGCGAACGAGACCGGGTGCTTCTTCGGTGAACGGGACGTTGCGAGCTCCCAGCGTCTCCTGCACGGCGGCAATATCGGCGACGCGCAAGGTCATGACGCCAAGCCGCGGCGATTCGGGCTCGGACGATGCGGCAATGGCACCGTACTTGCGTTCGTACTCTGCCGGCAACAACAGTTCGAGGCGCTGCCCGCTCGCCAACACGGCGCGAACACCGTCAACATCCTCTGTCACGGCGTCCTCACCCAGCAAGCGGCGTAACTTTGTGGCAACACGGCGCTTGTCGTAAACCGTACCGCTCAGGGCATTGACACCGATGGCAGTATTCGCATGTGACAGAAACTCCGGCCGTCGTAACAGTGCGGGCGTGAGGTGTTGGATCACCACCACGTGCATCAATCCTTCGATGTCGTCAGCGGCGGGCGCACACAATTTGAATGACGGCTGTGTCCAGCCCTCGGGGTGTTCGAAGTTGCGTGTTAGCTTGCGCATGTCCCCCGCATCGATTCCCTCTGCGAGCATCGCCGCGTGACTCCTTTCGATGTCGGGCGTGCCGAAGGCGACACCCATCAGGCCTTCGCCAAAGGCATTCAGATGCTCATCGAGATGCATGGTGAAACGGCTCGCATCGATAATGCCGCGGATTTCGACATAGTCCTCGGGAAACATGATGCACAGGTTGCCGGTACCCCACTCCACGTGGCTGCCACGTGGCGGAACCGTAAACCCGAGTCGTTCGAATATTACGCGCGCGGCATCGAGGTCTCGCGCTGCGATGACGGGATGGTCGACCAGCTCAATACCATTGTGCGGATGCATTTGAGTCATTTCGCGCGAAAGCGTGGCAGCTATAGTCGCACAACTCGGTTGCCGGCGCTGGTCCGACGAAGATTTGACGCGGGGTCAGAGGGAGATCGGCTGCAGCGAGCCATCCAGTGCGCGTAGTACTTGCGACGACTCGAGATCAACGCGATTGCGGCCCGCTCGCTTCGAACGATACAGGGCGCGGTCGGCGCGCACGATGATGTCGCTTAGGTTTGCGTCCTTGCCGGAGATTGTCGCCACACCGAAACTCGCTGTCATCGGCAGCGAATTGCCGTCGACACGAATCGGCGAGGCGTCAATCAGACTGCATAGATCATCGGCGATTTTCGTCGCCGCCTCGAGTGTGGTTCCGGGAAGCACGAGAGCAAATTCCTCGCCCCCCACGCGCGCGAGTATGTCCTCGGTTCGCCGGCCCGCGGACAGAACGCGGGCGAAATGGCACAGCGCGCTGTCGCCAGCGGCGTGACCGTGCTCGTCATTTATAAACTTGAAACGGTCGATGTCGGTAATGATCACGGACAGCGGTCTATCCGAACGGCAGGCCGTCGCAAAGGCCTGCGCACCCTGTTCGCTGAAGCCGCGCCGGTTGAGCAATCCTGTCAGCTGATCGCGGACCGCAATCTCCTTCATCTCTTCGGACAGATCTGATGCAAGCATGAAAATGATGAACATTGCCGTGCCCGTGTAGCCGGCCGGCAGCGTCAGGAAATTGAAGTGCAGGTAAAGACTGCGCCAGGTTTCGTTGCCATCAGCCCCCTGCATCAACGCGACGCCTGCAGCAGCCAGCTGTGTCAGGCCGAACGCGATCAGCGATACGGCGGCCGCCCATTCGGCCGGGCGCGGAAGCTCGCGATGCGCAATGATCGTCGTCGCCGATGCGAAAAGTGTCAGGGACGCCACACCGGGGATGAGTGCCGTGCCTATTCCGATATGAGGATCGACAATCGTTGTCCAGACAACAGCGATGTAAACCATACCGGCGTAGGGCCAGAGGTTCTTCGGCAGTCGTTTGCATCTGGTACGTTGACAATGTCCTCGCAGTCCGAGCGTGATAACGACGAGTGCGAAAGCATTGACGGTAATCCAGTACGTCTCCCAATTCGGAAACCACGCATTTGCCAGGTTGAACGACCACTGAATGGTTGCCGCAAGAAAGGCGACCGCCCAACTCAATGCATAGGGTTTTTCGCCAAGCATTTTCCACGCCATGAAAAAAACCACCGAGATCATGGCGCTGGTCAGCGCGAGCGCGACGAGTATGTAGAAAACCGGAGAAGTCATGTTCGCTCAGGTAGAGTGTGATCCCTAAGCCAAACATTTTGCCGCTGTGGACAAATAATCGACATGACACGGCGCACGCTTTTGCCGGCGGAGACTGAACAGCCACGCTATTAGTACGATCGCTCTACTAATTGAAACGCGATTGGGACAGTGAGTTCAAATACCGCGCGTCAACGCCTTGATGTCGGCGAGCGCTGATCGGGGCCTGCGATCATAGAGTGATTCAGAAAAAGCCGTGCAGCTCTATGAATATTTCATCACGATTCTGCGCGTCGACTTGTGGAATGCCGTCGTAAATGCGTATCCCGACACGGCCTTGCAGAAACTGCATTGGCGTGTGTTCCCAGATGACGCTGTAACGCGCCTGGTGATCCTCGCTGATACCGTCATCCGGGTCGTGATAGTCGTAGGACAACTTGAGGTTATGGCCTTTGCCGACCAACCAGTTTGCCTCGACCAGTCCCGCCAGCGAATCTCTGTCAGCGCCGGCCGGCAGATCATCATTGATCCAGTCGATTTCCGCCAGCCAGGCGATCGGACCTGTCTTCAGACCGAAGAACAGGTTCTGCATTTGCCGATCCCCGGCATCGGAGTCGTTGAAATTGAAGCTCACCCCGGCACGCCAGCGCGATACGACGTAATTGGCGATAAAGCTTACCTGCTTGCCGGTATCGTTCTCGGACGCGCCACCATTGCCGTTGGTCAGCGACAGCAGCGTGGACCACGGGCCGCTTTCATAGCCAGCCTGCAATCCACGGTCGGAGTTGTTGAAGTTGACGCCCGTAATCTGACGAATGAAGGCGGAGTCATCCTGCAGCCGCAAACCATACGGCAGGAAAAACTGTCCGGCCGCCAGGTGCCACTTGCCTGACTCACTGCGCAGTTTCAGATAAGCCTCACGATTGAGACTGCCCCCGGGTGCGAATTGTTGATCCACGTACAGCGATACGCGACCCGGGATCAGATTGGCTTCGAGATAAATCGTGCCACGGCTGACGTCGAACTCGGACACCTCCGGCTGGTTCGGCGTGTCGACGTAACGATAATCAGCGCGGAGATTGCCACCGATGGCGAACCACTTGCCGATTTCGCCGGTCCATAAGCCAGTATCACCGACACGTTTCGAAGGCATCCCGGTTTGCGCGAACGCGTTGCCGTAGGCATTGCGTTTGCCGCCGCCGGCCGGGT
>DAOWGY010000090.1 GCA_030641695.1 Gammaproteobacteria bacterium | reverse complement strand
TCGTCCGTGGATATTCCGCCCGGGCCCGAGTCCGTCATGACGCCAAGGGCGCCGCTCGGCATTTTTTCTCCAGCTTGAATCGTCATGAGGATCTCCTCTTTGTGGGGGACTAATAGTCGTTATCGGCGACGTGTACTACCAACCCGTCCAGATTGTCATTTACTTCGATCTGGCACGTCAGGCGACTGTTGGATTTCCGCTCGAACGCGGCGTCCAGCATGCTGTCTTCCATGTCATCCATTGCCGGTATCTTGTCCAGCCATGTCTCATCGATATAGCTGTGACAGGTCGCACAGGCACAGGCCCCGCCGCATTCGGCCACGATGCCGTCGATATTGTTATTGATGGCGCCCTCCATGACCGAGTATCCGTTGTCGACCTCGACTTCGTTGCGAGTTCCATCCGGGGAAATATAGGTGATTCTTGGCATTTCGCTGAGCTGTTTGCTGTGTCAAAGGCGCGCACTATAGGGGCGTTGGCCGGTACAGGTCAACGCCCCAGCTGAGTACTGGTCGGTAATGCGGCGCGAGGCGAGCGCCGCTGCTATCAGACTCGATCGGACTTGCGTCGTCTGGCCTCGACTTCCTGGCGCTTCTTGTTCGCGGCTTCGCGCGCAAGACGAATTTGTCGATTGCGCTCAACGTCGGCCTCGATGACGCGAATCCACTGATTCGAAATCCTCCTCGACCGCTGCGTTTTCGATGCAGCACGAAACGCTTTGATCGCTGCATCGTACTGCTGCTTGTTGTACAGGCACATGCCGAGTGAGATTTGCGCGTTGTCGGGGCTCTTCAGACCGCCCTTTCTGAGACCGTTACGTACGGCGTTGATGCACTCCTCATAGTTACCCAGATTCAGGTAGGTGTTGCCGAGTCGCACATCCAGTTCACCATCGTCGCTGAGTCGGGCGGCTTCCTTAAGCGCCGGGACCGCGCGCTCGTCTTCCTGCGCCAGCATCCAGGCCTGCGACAGCAGCCGGTAGTTCTTTGCGATCTTGGAGACTCGTCCGGCAGTCATCTCTGTCTCGAGCAATTTACCCGCTTTGAAGGGAACCTCGGCCTGCAGAAAAAGTTGCGCCATCGTGACCAGCTCGGATTCTTTTTCAAGCATCCCCTGGTCGTGTGCGGAGCCGTAGGCAGCGATCAGGTTATTGTCTTCACCAAGTTCCGTATAGGCGCCGGCCAGCGAGAACCAGTAGCGCTTCCTGGGCCAGGTCTCGAGCAGGATTTTCTGAATGTCTCGCACCATGCGATAGTTTTCATCCGAAAAATACGCGAAGTTCAGCAATACGTACCAGTCTTCCTTCACCGGCTTGTTACGTTCCCGGGCGACCCGCATCGCGTTCTCGATCGGCTCGATCATGTCCTGGTAGCGCGACAACTGGTACAGGTTTTGCGCCTTGAGGATAAACGGCTCCGGTGCGGGATTGGTTTCCAGGAGGAACCACCTGTCGATCGTCTGCAGTGCCTTCTGGTACTGCTCTTCCATCGTGTATAGCTGCGCAAGCGTGTACATCGTTTGCTTGGCCATCTGCGGCTCGAGGCTCGGAATCGCGACCATCTTTTCATAGGTCTGGATCGCGTTCGTAATGTCGTCCATGTTGTAGTAGACGAAGCCGATGTAGTTCAGAACATTGGTCTGCTCGTACTCGGTGAGCTTGTCGGGGTTATACAGGTTGTTCAGCAGTCGCAGTGCGCCCTTGTAGTCTTGGGCATCGACCAGTTCCTGTGCCTTGGTAATACGATCGTAAACTTCCTTGCTGACGGCTTGCGCCTGCTTTGTTTTCTGCTGGTCGCGTCTTTCCCGTTCGTCGTCCTGGGCGGCTTGAACGCTACCGGCGGCAAGTACTGCAGCAACGATTGTGACGCAGAGATTCAGTGTAATTCGGCTCAATTTGCTCATAGCGAATTCATTCCTATTGATCGTTTGATCCCGCCAGGAATTGGGTTGTCGTTTCCGTGTCTAGTCTTCGATCTTGAACGTAATGCGTGTCTTGACACCGGCCACATCCACGGGCACACCATCGACGACTCGAGGTTTGTATTTGAATTTCAACACGGCTCTCATCGCCGCACGCTCGAACAGGCTGCTCGTCGAGAACAGCACTATCGGATCGCGCACCGTGCCCGTTGTCGTCACCGTGAACGACATGTCCACATAGCCTTCCAGCCCCCTTGACAGCGCCCGTGCCGGATATACGGGCGCTACACGCACGATCGGCAGGTAATCGCCCTCCGCGATATTCATACCGCCAGGGCCGCCGATCGTCATATCGGTTGCCACGGTGGGCGGTGCTACGTTGATCGTCGGCGCGCTCGGATCTATGTTGTCCATGTCCTGCGGCGGTGTCTCGGGCGGCGTCTCGGGCGGCTTCGGCGGCTTTTCCGGTGTGAAATCTTCGACATTCAGCGCTTCGTTACGCTTGACGCGCACGAACTCGAGTTTGGCCCGGTCCCGTGGTTTGGTCAGTGCCTGCTTGCCTGTCGCTATCAGTACCTGCATCAGGAACAACAGGCTCATGGTGACCACGACTCCGATTACGATCGAAAATGCGTAACGGCCATACATTGTTCAACTCTCCTCAGCGGCCATTGCCGCTTTGTGCTGCGCCGGGCAGAGTCTCTACATGAGACCACAACCCTGCCTCGTGGTTCCTAATCCTTGAGTGCCGCGATTGCGACGTTATTAACGCCGGCCTGTTTTGCGGCCTCCATGACCACCACGAGCATTTCGTTCGTCGATTCCTCGTCGGCCTGGATGACGACGGATCCCTTCGGATTCTCGGCATGCAGGCGTTCGATCGCGCCACGCACCGCATTCGGGTCTGTCTCACGCCGGTCGATCCAGATTTCGTCGTTGGCGCTGATTGCGATCAGGATGGCGGCATCGTCCTGAGAGTCCGCCGTCGGTGCATCCGGACGGTTGACGTCGATGCCGGCTTCCTTGATGAACGATGCGGTCACGATGAAGAAAATGAGCATGATGAACACGACATCCAGCATCGGCGTCAGGTTGATCTCATTTTCTTCCTCTTCGCCGCCCAACTGGCCAAAATTCTTACGCATTGCCTTGTCCTGTTTTGATCAATTTTGACTCGCTGCAAGCGAAATGTTGTAGACACCAGCCTGACGCGATGCATCCATCACCCAAACGAGTACCTTGTTGGTCGACTTCTTGCTCGGCTGAATGACCACCGAACCCTCCGGATTCTCCGCGTGCAGGCGTTCGATATTGGCTCGCACTGCCCGTGGGTCGATCAGGCGACGATCGATCCAGATTTCGTCATTTGCCGTGATGGCGACGAGGATATTGGCGTCCTCCGGCTTGCTCTCCGTGACCGGCGCATCCGGTCGATTGACGTCGATACCGGCTTCCTTGATGAACGATGCCGTGACGATAAAGAAAATCAACATGATGAACACAACGTCCAGCATTGGCGTCAGGTTGATCTCATTTTCGTCGTCTTCGAAATGAATGTCGTCGAGATGATGGCGCATCTTGCCTGCCCTCTAATGATCCATAGTCAATGTGTCCTCGAGGAACCCCACCTCGCGCGCCGCACGGCGGCTGAGCAAGGTGACCAGCAGAACCCCGGACAGGGCTCCGACCATACCCGCCATCGTCGGCACAGTGGCCTGGGAGACACCGGCAGCCATCGCGCGAACGTTACCGGAGCCGGAAACGGCCATGACCTGGAACACGCTGATCATGCCCGTTACCGTGCCCAGCAGGCCCAGCAGCGGACACAGTGCGACCAGGGTCTGGATCGTCGCGATGCCCTTGTTCGTCGCCATGCTGAAGCGCGAGATCATCAGCTCTCGAATCTGATGCGCGTTCCAGGAGCGGCGTTCCGGCCTCGATTCCCAGTCGTCGTGGATCTGCCGTGACATGGCTCTCATCGACGTGCGGAAGTACATGATCCGCTCGACGATGAGGACCCACATTACGAAGATCGTGACGGCTATCCAGCGAAGTACGGGGCCAACGAGCTCCATGAAGTCACGGATCGCCTCAAAACAGTCAGTTAGCCAGAGCATGCAGTCTCTCCTAGTGTTTTGACTCGGAATGCTTGGCGACGAGGCCCGTGCTCTGCGACTGGAGAATAT
>DAOWGY010000306.1 GCA_030641695.1 Gammaproteobacteria bacterium | reverse complement strand
CGCGCGAGCGCTCCGATCCACCCTGCATGACCTGCTCTCTCAGTGCCTGGAGGTCGCTGGCGAGTGCCCGGTTAACTGCCAGGTTGGCCGCAAAGTCTTCCGAGTTACGGTCTATCTTGGTCCTGATCAGTGCCATGTGGAGTCCCGTTACGGGCCGGTGGCGTTGAAAAGTTCGCGGCCAATCAGCATACGGCGGATTTCGCTCGTACCGGCGCCAATCTCGTAGAGCTTGGCATCGCGCAGCAGTCGCCCCGCAGGATATTCGTTGATGTATCCATTGGCTCCGAGCGCCTGAATCGCCTCGCCGGCCATCCACGTTGCCTTTTCCGCCGCCACGAGAATACAACCCGCCGCATCGAATCGGGTAGTCTGCTCCCGTTCACATGCCGCCGCGACCGCATACACATACGCTCTGCAACTGTTCATCGCCGTGTACATGTCGGCGATCTTACCCTGCATGAGCTGGAATTCGCCGATCGCCTGCCCGAATTGCTTACGATCGTGAACGTAGGGCATGACCAGATCCATGCATGCTCGCATGATGCCCAGCGAACCACCGGCCAGGACGACGCGTTCGTAGTCGAGGCCGCTCATGAGGATCGCCGCACCCTTGCCCTCCTCGGCCAGGCGGTTACCAGCGGGTATGCGACAGTTCTCGAGCAGGACCTCGCTCGTATCCGAACCGCGCATGCCGAGCTTGTCGAGCTTTTGTGGCGTGGACAGTCCGGCCGTGCCGCGTTCGGCGACGAAAGCGGTAAGTCCCCGGTGTCCGGCATCGGGGTCCGTGACCGCGTAAATGATGATGACATCCGCTTGTGGCGCGTTCGTGATCCACATTTTCGAACCGTTCAGAACGTAGCTGTCACCGTCACGGGTTGCCGTCATGCGCATACCCATGACGTCCGAGCCGGCGCTGGTCTCACTCATTGCCAGCGCGCCGAGATGCTCGCCTGAGACCAGCTTCGGCAGCAAACGTTGCTTTTGCTCGTCGCTCCCCCACCGATGCAACTGGTTGACGCAGAGATTCGAATGCGCGCCGTACGACAAGCCGACAGATGCCGAGGCGCGGCTTATTTCCTCCATTGCCACGACGTGCGCAAGGTAGCCGAGTGCGGAGCCGCCGAATTGTTCCTCGACCGTTATGCCGAGCAGTCCGAGCTCGCCAAGCTCAGGCCACAGGTCGCGGGGGAACTCGTTGTTCGCGTCGATAGCTTCGGCGCGCGGCGCAATTCTGTCCCCGGCAAACGCCGCTACCGACTCACGTAGCAGGTCGATGTCCTCGCCGAGACCGAAATCGAAATCGAACATGGTGAAAGCTCCCAAATAAAATCAATGACTTGAATGCCATTTTTGTCGTGCCGGCACGCAGTCTGAATACCATACCCGCGGTAGGCGGTCTATCTATCGCGACTTCAACGGTGGGCGGCCGACTATGGCTGATAGAGCGCCGCGGTCGCTCCGCTCGGATCCTCGATCACGCAGAATCGGCCGCCTGCGAGGGCGCGCGGCTCCACGATGACCTTACCGCCGCCAGCCGTGCATGCCGCTGCACTCGCTGTAACGTCCGCAACCACGAAATAGATCAGCCAGCCCGGCGGCAACTCGGCATTGCTGCCGCGTGAATGGCAGATGCCGCACACGGCTGCGCCTGTTTCCGGCATCGTCATGTTGTAGTCGCTGTACTCGCCCATGCTCACATCCTCAGGCTTCAGTCCAACAACGTCAGCATAGAAATCCCGGAGGCTCCCTGCATCGTCCACCGTGATATCGATCCAGCCGATCTTGCCCGTCTCGTCAGTCATAGTGATAGCCGAACCGTCATGGTTACTCCGAACAAAGATTTTCGCCGATGAACCCGTTGTACACTTCGCCGTAACGTATTGCTAGCATAGACAAGTTCCCGCAGCCGGAGAGTACACGGATGAAATTAGTGACCGCGATAGTGAAGCCCTTTCGCCTCGACGACGTGCGCAATGCCTTGAGCGAAGTGGGAATACAGGGCATGACCGTCAGCGAGGTCAAAGGCTTCGGACGGCAACGCGGTCACACCGAGCTTTACCGTGGCGCCGAATACGTAGTCGACTTTCTTCCCAAGGCCAAGATCGAGGTCGCCGTCTCCGACGATCTTGTCGAGAGAACCGTGGAAGCGATTATCGAAAGCGCGAAAACCGGCAAGGTCGGCGACGGCAAGATCTTCGTGACCACAATCGATCAGGTCTGGCGCATCCGAACTGGTGAAACTGGGGACAGTGCCCTTTAGTAATCCGACTTCGTGCCCAGAGTCACATATCCGATCATTGTTTTTGTCCTTGCTCGATTTCCGTTGCGATTATGCCACGCCAGGCTTGCAGCTTTTGCGCAAACGACAATGATGCGTACGCGGGGCTCGTCGATGGCAGCGACGCAAACGTCAGCGTGTTTGCCAGCGCAATCGGTTGGACAAATCTGTGGAACATTTGCTCGGCTTTTTTGCCGTTGAAACAAACCAGCCGTACGCGGTCGTGTGTTTCGAAAAACGCGTCGAAATCATTGGCTACCGCCGAGGCCATGTGAATATCGGCATCCATGCTTCCGGGCCGGACCGAACTGGAGAGCACGTCCCAGACAGCGATACCAGCGCGCCCGATTGCCTCGCAGCGCGCCACGTACGATCCGTCGGCCCCTGTCAGTTCACGCATGATGTTCCAGAATGCGTTTTGCGGATGCGCATAGTATTGCCTCGCCTGCAACGATGCCCGGCTCGGCAGGCTGCCGAGTATCAACACCCGCGCATCGTCCCGTGCGATCGGTGGAAAGCCGGGCGAAGACGTGAACTCTGCGGATCTTGCCATTGAGAAAAGCCTTTTTTGTGCTTATGCACGGGATTTGCAAACTGTATCTTGCGGATCGTCAAAGTATAACTCCGGTACGATCACGGAGAACCCGATGAAGAACCCACTGGTCCTGACACTTGTTTGTGGTTTGATTTCCGCTCCCGCTCATGCGCGTTCGGACTGCGACAAGCTGGCCTGCAGCGAAGTCAAGGCAGATATCAGGGAGGTCGAGGCGAAAATGCGCTTAGGCTACTCGCGTGCGCAGGGTGAGAAGTATGAGGTCAGGCTGCGTAAACTGAAACGAAAGCGCAACAAGATCTGTCGCTAGACTTCATCAATTAAACCGGACCGGGCATCGAATTACTCTTGAGCGCCGTCTCGTATTTTGAGCAGCAGCCCGGCCAGCATTTCCATGTCGCCTGCATGGCGGTCGCGCTTTAGTGGATCGACGGCGGTGATGTTCATGCCCCGCACGGTCTTGCGAACGATTCTGCCGTCATCTTCTAGCGTGTCGAAGTCGATCACGTTCAGACAGCAATTCTCCTGGTCCAGTGCGCCGAATGCATCAAGGCCGAGGCCCAGCACCCAGCCCAACGCCGCGGCATTCGTACCGCCGTGCGCGAACACGGCCAGGTTGTTCCAGGTCAGATTCGCGAGCAGCGATTCCATCGCGGCGACGATGCGTGCATAAAAGTCGCTGTACATTTCGCCGCCGAGAAAGCGGGTCTCGAAGTCGGTCGCCCGCCAGTGCAGGTAGGCAATGTCGGCGAAGACGTCGTAGCCGCCAGTCGCCTCGCCTCTGAGGGGCCGAATTTCCTCGAGGTCCGCGAGTACGTCGAGTTCGATGTCGCGGTCACCGAGTATGATTTCGCCCGTCTGGCGAGTCCTCGGCAGGCCGGAACATACGGCACGATCGACGATAACGCCTTCAAACTGCTTTGCCATGGCGTGCGCCTGTTCATGTCCGTTGTCGCTGAGCACGACGACATCGGGATCGGCCACCCATGTGCCATCTGGCTGCATGTAGTCCACTGCACCGTGCCTGAACAGGTACATGCGCCGACGACGAGCACCATCCAGTGCCCGACGTTCCCTTACCATGACGAATCAGTAACCACGTGCGGGATCGACGACATTCAGGAGAGCATCACCGGCAATAAAGCGCCGTATGTTCTCCCTGGCGAGCGCATGCTCTCGCTGCTTGTCGCTGCCATACCATGCGATGTGCGGGGTGATGATGACGTTCGGCATCTGCCACAGCAGGTGGTCTGGAGGAAGCGGTTCCGGGTCTGTTACGTCGAGACCGGCTCCGGCGACACGGCCGTCCTCGAGTGCCGCGACCAGCTCGTCGGTCACGACGCTGCCGCCGCGCGCGACATTGACGAAGAATACACCCGGTTTCGCCGCATCGAAGAATTCCCTGTCAAACAGACCTTCGGTCTCGGCCGTCAGCGGCAGCGCATTGAAAATCACGTCGGCCTGGCCGGCAAGCTCGAATAACTCATCGGACAGTCCGACATAGTCTACGTATTCCGGTCCGGAGCGCGAACTATTACGCGTCGCGATAACCCGCATGCCCAGTCCCGATGCTCGTCTCGCAATCTCATTGCCGATACCGCCTAGACCGACAACGAGGGCCGTGCGGCCGTCCGTTGAAATCATGCGGGCCTCACCGGCCAGCGCCCTGTCCCAGGCGCCCTCGCCCATTCGCTTCGCATACGGTGTCAGTCCGCGTGTCAGGCTCATCATTAACGCGATCGCGTGTTCGCCGATGACGGGCGAAGACATCTTCTGCATGTTCGTGAGCAGTATCTCGCCGTTCGCCACAGCATCAACCGCGAGGCAGCGCTCGGCACCGGCGCCGCCTAACTGAATCCAGACCAAGCTTTTGGCGGCGTTGACCAGTTCGTCGCTGCAAAAACCGACGATCGCGTCGGCATCCGTCACTTGCTGCGCTGCCACGCTGTGCGAATCGGCACGGACCATTTGCACATCCGGAAACTCAGCTTGCAGTTCCGTGATGAATTCGCCGCCCCCACGAATGACGATTTTTTGTGGTGGGCGCCAGCGCTCGAGATCGCGGCTGGCAACGGGCCCTTCGCGCAAACCCGCCTGTTCGACCAGGTGCTCGATCGACACTTCGGACAGTGCCGGCTCCACGAACACCACGAATGACGTGGCGACAATCCACGCTTGCAAGAGTCGATTCATCTTCCTCAGCCCGTTTGGGTTACATTGCAAAGTATCACCAGCAATACGCAATTGTAACTCGCCGGGGTAAGACGATGCCTGATATCGCGAATGATGCAGATTGGCTCGCCGCACGACGCGAACTGCTTGCCGAAGAAAAAGCGCTGCAAACGGCCCGCGACCAACTGGCCAGGAAGCGTCGCGCACTACCCTGGCGCAGGGTAGAAAAAGACTACGTGTTCGAGGGCGAACATGGGACCGTGTCTTTCGCGGGTCTCTTTGGAGACAGCTCACAGTTGTTGCTGTACCACTTCATGTACCACCCGGACTGGGATGAAGGCTGTAAATCATGTTCCTTCTGGGCGGACGGCTACGATGCGGCGATTCCACATCTCAAGGCACGCGACGTTGCGCTCGCGTGCGTATCGCGAGGTCCACTCGAGAAACTGCTCGACTATCGACGACGCATGGGCTGGTCGTTCCCGTGGTATTCGTCGTCGAACAATTCGTTCAACTACGACTTCGGTGTATCGTTCACGCCCGATCAGATCGAAGCCGGTGACGGCGTGTACAACTATCGTGAAGGCGGCTGGCTGGGTCCGGAAATGCCGGGACTGAGTTCCTTTATCAAGGACGACGGCATCGTCTTCCACACCTACTCGACCTTCTCCCGCGGTCTGGATCCACTGAACGCCACCTACCAGATGCTGGATCTCGTGGCGAAGGGCCGCGACGAAGATAACCTCGAATTCTCGATGGGCTGGCTAAAGCGCCACGACGAATACTAATTAGAGTGACAGTGACCTTAATTGCCTGGCACGCCTTTTAGCGTGCCAGGCAATTAAGGTCACTGTCACTCTAATTAAGCCGGGAAGAAGTCGATCGGCTTGGTGGTCGTGATCGGCTCGACGTCCTTCGCTTCAAACTGGAATCGCTTGATGCGCAGCACGAGCTTGCGTTCGAGTTCGGGATCACCAAGCTCGCTCGACACAATCTCACAGAACGTGACCTCACCCGTCGGCGCGATGGTCAACCTGAGGACGAGCTTGCCCTGCAGAGTCGGGTCCGTACGCAGCGCACGATTGTAAAGCGCGAAGATCGCGCCCTTGTTCCTGTCGAACACCAGCTCGATTTCTTCACGCGAACGCGACGCTTTGCCGCTCGTACCCGTACGGCGTGCGCCGCCGGCAGATTGCGCAAGCCCGGCAACCGGGCTCTCGACCTTGGTCGTCGAACGACCGGCAATGACGGTACCGCCCGTATTACGACTCATGCTTGCGGTATTGATACCACCGGACGCGGCGCCGACTTTGGATGTAATCATCGAACGTTCGTTGCGCTGCGACTCGCCGACGGAAGCCGTCAGTACGCGATCGTCAACGGACGCGAGAAGCTCCTTGTCAACGAGATCGGCGAGATCCTCGGCAAACGGCATCAGTGCTGCCTGTGCCTGTTCACGCGCGACTTCTTCGCGATCCGGTTCCGGCTCGGGTTCTGGCTCCGGCTCCGGCTCCGGCTCGGTCTCGGCCACCTGTTCGGGCTCAGGCTCGTCTTCAGGCTCTGGCTCTTCGGGCTCGGGTTCGGGCGGCGGCAGCGGTTTCTCTTCGAGCAACAATTGCGCGATTCTCGGTGGAATCTCCATGATCTCGTCAGGATCGGGCTCCGGCGTCGGTATGAACGGCCAGACGATACTGAGCAGGAACGCAACCAGGAAAACGATGCCGAGCAAACGCTGGAATCTCTTTTCCTGGCTCCTGCCGGACGTCCATGGCAGGTCATATTCTCTATAAAACGGTAAATCCAAAGCCGTTTCTCCTAATACTCTCTCGCGTCCCTGGCGTCGCCCTTAGCGTGCCACCTGCAGCTTGTCGAGTTGGTCCGCACTTTTCTGCAACACGGCGAGCGAAATCTGTCCGTAATCGGATTCCGTGCAGGTCGCCATGACCTTTTTCAGAAGCCGGTACGGGATGTCCTTGTCACCCATGATTGTCACTTCACGGCCGGCGATTTCGTCGCTCGCCTCACGCCGCAGCACACGATCGTTCTGCGACAGCAACGCCTCTCGCAGCTCGGGAATGTCATTGCCCTTTGTGGCCATTACGTCAACGACTTTGACCACCGGCGTGCCCTGTACAATGATGTCCACCTCGCCGATCAGGATGACGACCGTTTCCTTGGCCTTCTCCTCGGCAATCGACTCCGGCAATTGCAGGTCCTTCGTATTCGGCAGCGTTTCCACGTCCGACGAGTTGACCAGCAGGAAGAACACCAGAATCGTGAATATGTCCATCAGCGATACGAGATTCAGCCCCACAGTCTGTTTGTTTCGCTTGTGATGCTTGTTCATCCGCTTGGCGCGGCCTGACTTAACCATCGCTAGGCACCTCCGCCGATGACCGGCGCATCGCCGAT
>DAOWGY010000048.1 GCA_030641695.1 Gammaproteobacteria bacterium | reverse complement strand
GTGACCGCTGTCGAGCAGATGCATGACGCGACTGAAATCCTCATCGTTGTCGATAATGGCCTGCGGATCGTACTGTCCGCGCATCGCCTGGATCTCCTCCACGGTCAGTCCGAACAGGAAGAAATTATCCTCACCCACCGCTTCACGGATCTCGACATTGGCGCCGTCGAGCGTACCGATCGTCACAGCGCCATTCATCATGAACTTCATGTTGCCGGTACCGGAAGCCTCCTTGCCTGCGGTCGAGATCTGTTCGGACAGGTCGGCGGCCGGGCAAATGATCTCCATCGCAGAGACGTTGTAGTCGGGGTAGAACAACAGGCACAACCGGTTGCTCATCATCGGGTCCGAGTTGATGACGCGGGCCACGTTATTGATGCACTTGATGACGGTCTTTGCCATCACATAGCCGGGCGCCGCCTTGCCGCCGATGACAATGACGCGTGGTACGAGCTCATCGTCTGCGCCGCGGCGAATACGGTCGTAGAGGTGAATCGCGTGCAGCACATTGAGCAATTGCCGCTTGTATTCGTGGATGCGCTTCACCTGCACATCGAACAGCATGCTGGTCGCGACCTGAACTCCGGTTTTTTCTTGCAGCGCAGCAGCCAGCCGGCTCTTGTTCGCAAGCTTGACCCTGCGCCACTCGCTCTGGAAGTCTGCGTCGTCGGCAAACTCACGCAAGCGCTCGAGCTGCGTGAGCTCAGTCACCCAGCCGTCACCGATCTTGTCGCTGATCAGGTTTGCAAGTCCGCCGTTGCAGGCCGCAAGCCAGCGCCGCTGCGTGACGCCATTGGTCTTGTTGTTGAATTTCTCGGGCCATAGTTCCGCGAAGTCGCGGAACAGGCCTTCCTTCAATAATCTCGAGTGCAATTCCGCGACGCCGTTGACCGAGAAACTACCCACGATCGCGAGATAGGCCATGCGGATCATTGGCTCGGTGCCCTCCTGGATCAGCGACATGCGATGAATACGGTCGGTGTCCCCGGGCCAGCGATGATTCACTTCAGCAATAAATCGTGCGTTGATCTCGTAAATAATGTCGAGCAGGCGCGGCAACAGTCGCCGGAACATCGACACGGGCCACATTTCCAGCGCTTCGGGGAGCAGCGTGTGATTCGTGTAGGCCATCGTCTTGCGCGTGATGTCCCAGGCCTCGTCCCAGCCCAGGTAGTACTCGTCGATCAGGAGTCGCATCAATTCGGCGATGGCGATCGCCGGATGCGTGTCGTTCAGCTGGAAGCAGTTCTTGTCTGCGAACCCCGTCAGGTCACGGTCATTGTGGTAGTTCCAGTAGCGCAGCGTGTCCTGCAGGCTCGCCGAAGCGAGGAAGTACTGCTGTCGCAAACGCAATTCCTGACCGTTTTCCGTGGTTGCGTTCGGGTACAGCACCATCGTGATGTTCTCGGCCTCGTTCTTCGACGCGACGGCGTCGGTGTAACTGCCGGCGTTGAACTCTTCGAGATCGAATTCATCGGTCGCCGCGGCGGACCAGAGGCGCAGGGTATTGACGATGCCATTGCGATATCCGGGCACAGGAACGTCGTAGGGAATGGCGAGGACGTCGTGCGTGTCTGCCCAACGATAGCGTGTTGTCCCGGTTGCGTCGGTGTAGGTCGTCGACTGGCCGCCGAACTTGACGGTTTGTGCGAACTCGAAGCGTTCGACTTCCCATGGGAATCCCTCGCGCAACCATGGATCCGGTTCCTCGACCTGGTAACCGTTGTCGATGCGCTGGTGAAACATGCCGTAGTTGTAGCGAATGCCGTAACCAACGACGGGTAATGCCAGGGTTGCACAGCTGTCGAGGAAACACGCCGCCAGCCGGCCGAGGCCGCCATTGCCGAGACCCGCGTCCCATTCGCGGTCGAACACGGTTTCGAGATCGAGGCCGAGGCGGCTCAATGCCTCTCTCGTCTCATCTTCGATGCCCGCACTCAAGAGCGCGTTGTGCAGTAACCGGCCCATCAAAAATTCGAGCGACATATAGCTGACGCGACGCACGTGATCGCGCTCCATGGCGAGACGCGTTTTCGCCCAGCGTTCCATGAGCCGGTCGCGTGCCGTATACACGACGGCCTGGTATAAAAACGGCGACTCGGTGCGGATCGTGCGACGCCCGAGCATGCGAGAGAAGTAATGCGTGAAGTCCTTGAGTATCGCGTCGGCCGTCATTGGCAGACTCGGCGTCTGCAAGAGCTCGATCTCGCCTAATCCCAGGGACTCGTCGGATTTGCTTGCCATGCAACTACTCCTGACGGGCCCTAGGCGGGCAGGGGCCCAAGAATGAGGGTCGACAGTGGCGGCAATGTCAGCGCGACAGAAAAATCGCGGCCGTGACTGCCCTGCGTATCGGCCTCGACGTCGGCATTGCCGATACCGCTGCCGCCAGAGCGCAAGTCGTCTGTGTTCAAGCGTTCCTGATACGTTCCGCCCACCGGTACTCCTATTCGGAAATCATGCCTGACGACAGGCGTCATGTTTGAGACGCATATCACGAAGTTACCGGTTGCGTCGCGGCGCAGCCAACTCAGTATGCTGTTGTCGCGATCGTCCCAGTTGATCCACTCGAATCCCGCGTCACTGAAGTCGATCTCGAAGAGCGCGGGCGTGTTCCGATACAGTACATTCAGGTCCCGCACCAGCGCCTGCATGCCGTGATGCGGTGCATGCTCGAGCAGGTGCCAGTCGAGAGAGCGGTCGTGACTCCACTCCCGGTGCTGTGCGAGCTCGGAGCCCATGAACAACAGCTTCTTGCCCGGGTGCGCATACATGCTTGCGAGGTAGGCGCGCAGATTGGCAAAGCGCTGCCAGTCATCGCCCGGCATGCGGCCAAGGAGTGAACGTTTGCCGTGCACGACTTCGTCGTGCGAGAGCGGCAGCACGAAATTTTCGTTGAATGCATACACGAGCCCGAACGTCATCTTGTCGTGGTGGTGCTTGCGGTGCACCGGGTCTTCTCCCATGTACGACAACGTGTCATTCATCCAGCCCATGTTCCACTTGTAGGTGAAGCCGAGGCCGCCGGCATCCACGGGTCTGGATACGCCGGGCCACGCCGTCGATTCCTCGGCATAGGATGTGGCGCCGTGCGCATGGATTTCAGTATTCAGTCGCTTCAGGAAATTCACGGCCTCGAGGTTTTCGTTGCCACCGAATTCATTCGGTAGCCATTCACCGTCTTCGCGCGAGTAGTCGAGATAAAGCATCGATGCAACAGCATCCACGCGCAGCGCGTCGACGTGAAACTCGTCGATCCAGTACAGCGCACTGCCGATCAGGTAGTTGACGACCTCGCGGCGGCCGAAGTTGAAGATCAGCGTACCCCAGTCGGCGTGCTCACCCTTGCGCGGATCCTCGTGCTCGTAAAGTGCGCTGCCGTCAAAGCGACGCAAACCGTGCTCGTCGCGCGGAAAGTGCGCC
Organism: Gammaproteobacteria bacterium; assembly: GCA_030641695.1. Taxonomy (GTDB): domain Bacteria; phylum Pseudomonadota; class Gammaproteobacteria; order Steroidobacterales; family Woeseiaceae; genus UBA1847. The sequence goes on along the minus strand of DAOWGY010000048.1, from coordinate 549 downwards.
GGCACCCAGTCGACGATGACCGAGATATTTGCCTCGTGACAGCGATCGACGAAATAGCGGAAGTCGTCGGGGTTTCCGAAACGATGTGTCGGTGCGTACATACCGATCGGCTGATACCCCCAGGAGCCATCGAACGGGTGCTCCGAGACGGGCAACAGCTCGATGTGCGTGAAACCCATGTCACTCACATAGCCGACCAGTTCGTCAGCCAGTTGCCGATAGCCAAGATACCCGCCGTCTTCCTTGCGTCGCCAGGAACCGAGATGAACTTCATAAATGCTCACGGGCTGGTCGAGCGCGGGCTGCGGGGAGCGGCGCTGCATCCATGAATCATCACTCCAGCGATAACCGCTCTCGAACACAATAGACGCGTTGCCGGGCGGCGGCTCGTGATAGTGGCCGAAGGGGTCGTTTTTCAACGGCAGCAGGTGTCCGTCGGCGTTCAGCAGCTCGAACTTGTACTGCGCGCCATTGCTGACTCCGGGAATGAAAATTTCCCAGATACCGTTGCCCGGGTGCAGGCGCATGGCGTGACGGCAGCCATCCCAG
>DAOWGY010000289.1 GCA_030641695.1 Gammaproteobacteria bacterium | reverse complement strand
GGCTGGAGGTCCTGCTCGACGATCGCGACGCGCGACCCGGTGTCAAATTCGCCGACGCCGAACTCATCGGCATCCCCCACAGGCTGGTCATCAGCGAACGCAACCTGGCGAATGACGAACTCGAGTATCGCCACCGGCGAGATTCGGAGTCACAGAATCTGAAACGTGATGCTGCTCTCAAATTACTGCAGGAATCCGCCGTAAACTAATGTTTCATTTAGAATAAGCCGAGTTTATGAACATTGGCGCCTGGATAAGAAACACCTGCCTGCTGGCCACCTTGCTGTTGCCGGTGGTTTTGCTTGCCAGCGACGGCCCCGATCCCGAACTGCGCGAGGTCCTGCGCGCCGCGGCCAATGAATCCGGCAGTTTTCCCGACCGCTTCGACGCCGAGGTCTGGTTGACCGACATGTCGCGGCGCCTCGCCCGCCAGGTCAGTGACCCACAAGAACGCATCGATATCCTGACTCGCGTGCACCAGGAGGCCAAGCGGGTGGGCCTGCCGCCGGAACTGATCCTCGCGGTCATCGAGGTCGAGAGCAATTTCGACCGTTATGCGATATCGGTCGCAGGCGCGATCGGATTGATGCAGATCATGCCGTTCTGGCTCGAAGAAATTGGCCGCCCCAATGACAACCTGCTGCACGTCGATACCAACCTGCGCTACGGCTGCACAATCCTGAAGTTTTACTACGACAAGGAAAACGGTGACCTGCGGCGCGCGCTCGGGCGCTACAACGGCAGCCTCGGCAGGCGCAAGTACCCCAACAAGGTCATCGACAAGCTCACCAGGAAGTGGTTTCAGGCCTGAGAGCCTGGCGGCGCCTAGCCCATCTTGAAATCCACAGGCTGCTCGACGTCGACAGGCATCGACGCCACATCCTCGACGACCGCCATCCGCGGACCATCCTGCAGCCACACGGCGAGTTGCTCGATCGCCGCGAGATCACCGCAAGCAAGCACTTCGACATCCCCATCAGCCAGGTTGATTGCATAGCCCGTCAAACCGAGCGACTCGGCAACACGTTTGGTACTGTCGCGGAAGAACACGCCCTGCACACGGCCTTTGATGGTGAACAGGCGAGCAGACGGCATGGCAGGATCAGTCGCTGCCGGACTCCTGACTGGATTCGCTCATTTTCAACGCGTTCAGTGCCCTGCTCTTTGCCTCCAGGGCATCATGCCGGGCCTCACGATACGCCTGATCATTGAGTTTCTTCTCGGCGCTTTCCAGGTATTCCTCGGCCTCTGCGAGTTCTGCCGCCGCGAGATCCGCTGCACCTGCTTCCCTTGCAACCTCGATCGCCTGCCTCGCATCACTCATTTCCTGCACAGGCGGCGCTGTCTCGCAGGCCGCCGCGAAAAGCAGCGTCAACACGATAGTGCTGAATATGAAGATAATTGATCGCGGAGCGTACATTCTTATTCTTTTTCTCAAGCCTAGCCGTCGAAAGCTACCAACGCTTACATACGCCGTCAAGGTGCCTTTTTGGCGCTGACGAGCGTTCCCGGGCCTGCTAGAGTTCGGCTCCGGGAAATTCGAGGCATTATCGTACCGATTGCCATGACAATTACAATTTATCACAATCCGCGTTGCTCCAAGTCACGGAAAACACTGGAGTTAATCGAAGCAGCGGGCATTAGCCCCGAGATCGTCAATTACCTCGACAGTCCGCCACCCGCGTCACGAATCCTCGAGCTTGCGGCGAAAATCGGCGTAGCAGTCGCCGAATTGCTGCGTCGCAACGAAGATGTGTTCAAGAATGCGGACGATCTTCCCGCATTGGATAACGATGCCGCAATCGCCAGCTGGATTTCGAAAAATCCTCGGGTGCTGCAGCGCCCGATCGTGATCGATGATGATTCCGGCGTTGCCATCGTCGCTCGCCCACCCGAAAACGTGCACGAGTTGCTGCATTCATGAGCGACGTCCTCGTTCTCTATTACTCCCTGTATGGCGCCACGGAAGAGCTGGCGCGCGAGATTTGCCTCGGCGTCGATTCCGTCGACGGCATGGCATCACGCCTGCGCACGGTGCCACCGGTCTCGACTGTGACGGAGGCGAGCGCAGACCCCGTTCCCGAGTCCGGGCCGCCCTACGCGACCCTGGCAGACCTCGACGAATGCTCAGGGCTGATACTCGGCAGCCCGACGCATTTCGGCAACATGTCAGCCCCGCTCAAGCACTTCTTCGATGGCACGGTGACAGAGTGGCTCTCAGGCACACTGAGCGGCAAAGCTGCTGGCGTATTTACGTCGTCGTCATCGTTGCACGGAGGCCAGGAAGCGACATTGCTCACAATGGTCGTGCCACTCCTGCATCACGGTATGATCTACGTCGGCTTGCCGTACGGCGAAAAAGAGCTGTCGTCCACGACGACCGGCGGCAGCCCGTACGGCGCCACGCACGTTTCCTGGAGCCGCGAGTCGGACGCTTTGTCCAATGACGAAAAACAGCTCGCACAGGCGCTCGGCAATCGTGTCGCTGACATCGCCAGGCGGCTTGCATAAAAAGGGGACAGAGCCCTTTTATCTACAGCGTGTCGAGCACGCTTTTTACAAACGGAATCGTCAGCTTGCGCTGCGCTCGCAAAGCCTCGAGATCGAGCTTGTCCAGCAATTCATAAAGGCTTGCCATGTCACGCCGGCTGCGACTCAGCAAGTAATGCGCCGTTTCGTCCGGCAGCGCCAGGCCGCGATGCATCGCGCGGAGCTGCAGTGCGGCGACGCGCTGCGGATCATCGAGTGGATGAACGTGAAACGCGGGCAGGTGCTGTAGCCTGCTTTCCAGGTCGGGGAGCGCGATGCCGCACTCACGCGCTGAGGACGACGCTGCAACGATGAGGTGGTGATTCGCTGCCAGCAACTCGTTGCAGAGATTGAAAAGAGCCTTTTCCCATGCCGCATCGCCAGCCACCTGGTCGATGTCATCGATGCAGACGAGTTCGCGGCTGCCAAGCCCCTCGAGTAAATCAGGTCCCGCCTCCGCCAGTTCACGCAGCGGTATGTAAACGGCGCGGTCGCCGAAGCGCTCACACGTCGCCTGCAGCAGGTGCGTTTTGCCGGTCGCGCTCGCCCCCCACAGCCATGCGCCATGATCTGCAACCGTGTCCGCCAGTGACGCAAGGTAATCGACGAGCTGCTCGTTGCCGACTGCGAGATAAGTATCGAACACCGCATGATCGGCGAGACGTAAAGGCAGGGCCAACTGACTCAAATCGACACCCCTGATCAGGCCTCGTGTTCCGCGGCATCGGTCGCCGCTTCCCGTAGCTCCTCGGCCGCTTCCGGATGCTCGCGCAAATAGTTGCTATACGCGAAACGCACCAGCACTGACAGCACGGCGGCAGCTGGCAGTGCCAGCAAGATGCCGAAGAATCCGAATAGCTGACCGCCGGCGACAACAGCGAAGATCACCAGCACCGGGTGTAAGCCGATGCGATCGCCGACGAGTTTCGGCGTGAGGATCGAACCCTCGATGGCCTGCGCGATGGTAAATGTCGCGAATACGCCGACGAGTTGCCACCACGGCTCGGGCTCGAGCACAACTGTCAATGACGCCAGTGCGATGCCGAACACGAGACCGAGATACGGCACGAAACTGACGAGTCCGGCGACGACGCCAATGGCGACTGCGAACTTGAGGCCCACGAAACTCAGACCCAGGGAGTAGATAATGGCGAGCGCGATCATGACGAGCAGCTGTCCTCGCAGGAACGCGCCGAGCATGTCGTCCGCGTTCCGAACGAAACTGAACACGGTGTCGCGCTGGCTTGCAGGCACGAGAGCGCCGAGACGCGAGACAATGAAATCCCAGTCACGCAACATGTAAAAGGTGAGAATCGGAATCAGGAACAGGCTGATGACCGCTGTCGCAAGAGCGCCGCCCCACTCCGCGCCTCCCAGCAGGACCTTGCCACCCCAGTCGCCGGCCATCTCGCCGTAACGGGCAAGAAACGGTCCGAAACCGACGTCCTCGCCCAGTTGCATACCAAGCGTTTCCGCAATCCACGGCAACCATACCTGCTCGACCTGTGCCG
>DAOWGY010000109.1 GCA_030641695.1 Gammaproteobacteria bacterium | reverse complement strand
TCGACGGCGCCGTCGATGCGCATCGCAACATGTACGAGGAGCACTTGTTCATCGAAAATGATGCGGGGCTGAACAGCGACCTGTTCGATTACGCGAAGACCATCGTTCGCGGCACCGCGGAGCGTGACCTTCCGAACAACGAGCGCATTCGCGCGTACACGGATGCCGCTTTGCCGCAGGTGGAACAGAATTTAATGGCGGAGCGGCCGATCGATAACGGCTACGAGAAACTGACCCTGTCATTTTCGCTCGACAAGATGCGCGAATGGCTCGGGCCCGATAGCAAATACGTTCACATGATCCTCGGTAATGATTCACCGGAGGTGCTGGCGGCGAGCCTCGTCGACGGCAGTCGTTTGAGTGATGCCGGTTATCGCGAGCAGCTCTGGAGCGGTGGGGTGGACGCTGTAATGGCGAGTGACGACCCGATGATCAAACTGGCGCTTGCTCTCGATAAAGATGCTCGAGCGCTGCGCAAGCGATACGAAGACGACGTCGAGGCGCCGCGAACTCGTGGTGAGGAGATGATTGCGGATGCGCGCTTCAAGGTCTATGGCACAGATACCTATCCTGATGCGACCTTCACGTTGCGCGTGACATTCGGCACCGTGGAAGGCTGGGAAGAGAAGGGCGAGATGGTCGATCCGTTTACCCGAACCAGCCGGCTGTTCGAGCGCGCGACAGGGCAGCGGCCTTTCATGCTTCCCGATTCCTGGTCAGAAGCGAGGGAAGACCTCGCCCCCGATACGGCGTTCAATTTTGTCGCGACGACCGATATCACGGGCGGTAATTCCGGCAGCCCGATCGTGGCCTCAGACGGCGCGCTCGTGGGTCTCGCATTTGACGGCAATATTCATTCGATTGCCGGCGACTACTGGTTCGACAGGAGTGTGAACCGAACCGTTGGCGTCAACACGGCCATCATTCTCGAGGCATTACAGGTCGTGTACGGCGCCGATCATCTGGTGGAGGAACTGACGATCATCGAGTGACTCACGCCCGTTACCTGCGCCGCATTACTTTCGCGACGTGACCGGAAACAGTCGTCCACTACGTGGTATTCACAATTGCCGTCATGTCCTGGCGGCGCTAGCGTAAGCGTATTGCGGCGGGATTCAGGATAGAGCCCACATCGCAATGCGTCGCGGATTCATCGACCTGGGAGGATGGCCGTGTATACGCTGAAGATCACGTACGACGGCGAGCAACATGCCACTGCGTTGAACGAGCCCCATCACAACATCGTGGCAATTGATTGCCCCTTCACCGGCAAAGGTGACGAATTCTCGCCGGCCAGTCTGCTCGGTATCAGTCTGGCCAGTTGCATGCTCTTGTCGATGGGCGCCATCGCCCAACGTGACCATCTGGATTTCAAAGGCACCGTTGTGGAAATCGCGTTCACAGGCATGGACAAGAGGTTTCCACACGTCGACACTATTTCGCTGACCTTTCGTATTCCCCAAACGTTCCCGGAACCGGATCGCGACAAGCTGGAGCGGGCAGCCGGCCTGTGCCCGATCATGGCCAGTATCGATGCTGAGACGAAGATAACGACGACGTTCGAGTACGGCGTTGCAAAGGCGGCCTGATCAGCCTGCAGGTCTTATCGCTGCGCGACCGGCGACAATCGCGCGCGCAGACATTTCCACGTGCTATCTTGCTTGCCGTGCTGCTTTAAGGGGGGTGACGAAATGACTGGCTACAGGCTTACCTACTTCGATTTCGACGGCGGGCGCGCCGAACCTATTCGTATTGCGTTTCACAAGGCAGGAATCGACTTCGAGGATATTCGCATATCGTTCCCTGAATTTGGTGAGATGCGCGAAAGCACACGCTTCAATTCGGTGCCTGTTCTCGAGATCGATTACACCGCGGTGACGCAGTCCAACGCTCTGAGCCGCTACGTGGGGAAGATGGCAGGCTTATACCCTGTGGACGATCTTCAGGCGCTGTACTGTGACGAAACAATGGACGCCCTCGAGGATTTGATGCATTACGTAGTGCCATCGTTCGGTCTTCAGGGAGAAGAGCTCAAAAGCGCTCGACAAAAACTCGTCGATGGCTGGCTGTCCGTCTATTTGCGAGGGTTGGGCGACTTGTTGGGCCGCGGGGGCGGCAAGTACTTCGCCGACAATCGTTTGACCATGGCCGACCTCAAGGTCTTTGTGCAGACTCGCTCGTTGCGCGCGGGTACCCTCGATCACGTTCCGTCGGACCTTGTCGATCGGCTGGCGCCGGGCCTTGCCGAACATCAGGAGCGCATCGAGGCCGAGTCGTGCGTTGTTGCTTATTACGCTTCGCGCAAGTAGTCCAAGGTAAGTCCTGGGGGACGTCCCCTCTAGCCAAAAATGACAACGGCCGCGACGTATCAGGGCTGTACCACTCGCGATGAAAAACCCATGCCGTCGGGTTCCTTGCCAGCGTGCAGCGATCGGACGATGTCCCCGGTCGTGAGGTCAACCTCAGTGATGACGTCGGCATTGGCGTGCGCGACGAAGGCACGCGTTCCCGAATCGTCGACGATCACTCCGATCGGCACCGAGCTGTCGCCAAAGCGGTCGCCAAAGAGCCGCTCCTCGACGTCCATACTCTTGAGATCGAACGCCACGGTACGAACCGCTTCCATTGTCTCGGCGTCGTAGATCACGAGATCCCCGGCTCTTGCCCGGGTGACGAGGACCTGGCCTTGCGAAGTCGCAGTCGCCCGGATCGGAAATCCTTCCGACGAGATTTCCTTGACCGTCGCGTAGGTCTTCGCGTCGAGGACAGTGATTGTGTCTGCGGCGCGGTTCGTTACCCAGATATGCTGGCCCGAAACCGCGATGCCCTCGGCACCTTCACCGGTCGCGATGTTTCTCTCGCGCTCGCCGGTCTCGAGATCGAGGACCGAAATGGATCCCGATCCGATATTGGCCGTGTACGCGCGGCGCCCGTCAGAATCGAGGGCGACCATGTGGGAAACGTCCTGATCGGTTGGGATGGCCTGCAGGATTTCGCCGCTGTCGACGTCGACCACAACGAGGGCCTGGTTTGCCTCGACGGTGACGGCGGCACGCATCTTGTCAATCCATTCGACGCCATGCGGTTTGCTCTGGTTGCCTATATCAAACGTCTTCACAACCTCAGCGGCAGGAATGTCGATCAGCGTGAGGCTATTGCCGGGATGTTCGCGGTTGCCGTAGTTGGTCACCAGTGCGAACTG
>DAOWGY010000175.1 GCA_030641695.1 Gammaproteobacteria bacterium | reverse complement strand
CCGGTCATCACGGCAATACCTGCAAAGTCGGCGGGAACCACCGCGTCGAATTTCTTCCTGGATTCTTCCCAGAGGACCGTGGGACCGAGTTCGGTCTCGCGAACCGTGATAACGTCGCGAGCGTCGATCCACGTGCCACCGCGCTCGGGCGCCATCTGTTCGAACAGCGCCGCCAGTAGCCGCGCCGACCAGATTTCGCCGTATCCAGCGACCACATCGCGGCTGCGTTGTGGCGCCGATTTAACGAGTGCGACCGCCTTCAGTACGTCACGGATGTCTTCTGCATCCTTGCTCCAGGCGTCGAGCACGGCAACCAGCGATTCTGCGTCAATCAGCTCCCTGGCCGTGTCCGCATATCGCTTGCCGATCGCATGCAGTTCGCCCTCATAGGCAACGTCATCCTGTTCGGCGAGACCAGCGAGATTCAGAAGCGCGTCGGTCGTCCCGCCCATCGCCGACACGACGACCCCGATGCGTTCGTCGCGCCGCTCGCACATCAGTCCGCCAACACGACGGAAGCAATCGGCATCCGCGAGGCTGCTGCCCCCGAACTTATGGAATTTCCAGCGGTTCTTCGCCACTTGTCCTAGCGCCCGTAACGCAAAACGCTGAATGATAACGACAGTTGATGGTCTCGTCGCCTGTTTTATCTGAAACAAAAAAGTAGGGTCGAACCACACTTTCTTGGTCTCGAAAACCACAAGGGGATGGTGGGGGCACTAGGAATCGAACCTAGGACCAGCGGCTTAAAAGGCCGATGCTCTACCAACTGAGCTATACCCCCGTGAAATGTGGGCAGGTGCCAAGGCCGCGGCATCATACCGAAAAGGCGACAAATGACAAGCACGAAAGGCGTCAGACGCCGTCCGTTTCCATGCGCTTCAGTCGTTGCCCGGCAAGCCTGGCCGCCGTGGTTTCCGGGTAATCTTCCTGCACCCGGGCCAACGCCCCGCGGGCGTTGTCCCAGCGCTCGAGCTCGTAGTTGCAGTAGCCCATCTTCAGCAGTGCGTCCGGGACCTTTCTCGAACGCGGATAGTCATCGATGACCGCATTAAATGAAGATAACGCGTCCTCGAACTGCTGCGTGACGTAGTAGGACTCGGCGAGCCAGTACTGCGCGTTGTCAGCCAGTTCGCTGTCCGGATATGAAACGAGAAACTGCTTGAACGCCATCGCGGCGGGCTCGTAGCGCTGCTCCTTGAGCAACTCGAAGGCCGCCTGGTAGTTGTCTCGATCAGAACCGCCCGGCACAGGCAGCTGTCCCGGCGACAAGGGACCGCCGTCAAGCACATTGACCGAACTCCGGGCCTGCACAACGCTCTCGAGGTTCTGCATGCGCTCATCGAGGTCCGCGTACAATTCCCGTTGCCGCTCGGATGTCGTCGAGGCGTCGTATTCGATTTCTTCGGCGTTGCCCTGCAATTCGTCGACGCGCCGCTCGAGTGCGCTCACCTGCTGCGACAGATTGACGAGGCTTTGATTCTGCACCACCCGTTCGATGGCCTGCAGACGATTATCCAGTTCGTCGAGTTTTATCAACACCGGGTCTTCGGACGCCGGTGTCAGTGCCGCACATCCCGTCAGCAATAAAGCCCACGGGATGACGGCGATGCTTGTCCTGCCTTTCACGTATTCCTACCGTTACCGTCAATTAGTGTATTTGATCTCGACGCGACGATTTTGTGCCCACGAATCTTCATCGCTGCCCAATGCGACGGGACGCTCCTCGCCGAAGCTGACCGTCGAGATCTGCGAAGCCGAAGCACCCTGAATCATGAGCATGCGGCGCACCGACTGCGAGCGACGTTCGCCGAGACCGATGTTGTACTCACGCGAGCCGCGTTCATCTGCATGGCCTTCGAGCCGCACCCGGACCGAGCCGTCGTTGGCGAGGACCAGCGCATGCCGCGCGACTACATCGGTGAAGTCAGCACGCACCTCGGCAGAATCGAAATCGAAGTAGATGATGTTGGTGAGTTCACCGGCCAGGTAATCGTCATCGATCGCCTCGCCACCACCCATCGGATCATCACCGTACACGTCGGTGTCCGCGCCACGGTCACTGCCAACGGTGGCATCCGTAGGGTCGGGATCGGGAATCGAGTTCGACGCACAGCCGGCGAGCAGTGCGGCGCATAGTGTGAAAACAGCTAATTTGTACTTGAGCATCGTATTGTCCTTTGCGAAGTGCATTCCTGCCAGATAGGAATGTATATTAAAACAGTAAGTTATGAATAATACCTAATCTAACTTATGAAAAACTAATAACGTGGGAACGGCGACCATACGGGCTCTCGCACGTCGCCCTGCCCTGAACTGACGCGCTGCCGGATCAATCCATCTGCCGTCACCGTCTCCAGTACCCCGTTACGCGCCTGTCGCGTCGCATAAATCAGCGTATCGCTGTTGGGCGCAAAACTGGGTGACTCATCCTGTCGCCCTGCCGAAACCACCAGCAAATCCTTGCGACCGACGTCCATGACCGCGATCCGGTATTCGCCGCGATCGAGGTGCACCATTGCCAGCCGCTCACCATCCGGAGACAGCCGCGGGCGCGCATTATAACTCCCCTCGAACGTAACGCGCTCAGGTGTGCCTCCGGCAGCGGCTACCCGGTAGATCTGCGGACCGCCGCTGCGGTCGGAT
>DAOWGY010000338.1 GCA_030641695.1 Gammaproteobacteria bacterium | reverse complement strand
GGCTTCGACGCAAAGCTTCTCGTCCGCTGTCTTGCCGGTCAGGACCAGCATGTCGCCGTGGCGACGAAAGCGCACGGTAGACGCCTCTCGCAGTGGCCTGTAGGTGATCCGAAGGCTGCGATCGATCGCCGCGAGGCGTACCCGGAAAGGCAGCGCAAACGGTTCGGGTGGGTGCTTTTGTGCAAACGACGCCCGGGTCTTCTGAATCCAGTCGCGATGTTCATCGACAAAGGACTCGACGTCGCGCGCACGCGTACGTTTCGGAACGATGACCTCCACCCGGCCGTGTGGATAGACCTTGATGGACAGCCGTTTCGCCCGGCCGCTCTCACGTATCGAAAAGCCCGGCGAATCGCCGGGCTCTTCGGTGTCCGAAAACAGCTTGAGTTGTCTGGCTGCGCTCTGCACAGCCCAATCTTACTGGGTATTAAGGTTTTTTGCCGCTGAAGCGAACCGCGTCGTCCATGCTCAACTTACCCTCGACGCCGCCGACTTCGGCCGACTCGCTGATATAAAGCTCTACTTCGCGCTCCAGCCGGATCGTGCCCTCGACGCGTGAGCCCGGGCCGATCACGATACGCGGCATGCGATGGTTATTGTTGTGTCCGAAGCCACCGGGCTTCTCGACGACCAGGTCGCCCTTTACGACGGCGCCATCGGCGAGCTCTATATCACCGTTAACAGTCGACAGATCGCCCCCGACTTCACTGCCACTGAGTTCGATTTCGCCGTTGACGTTGCCGAGATTCTTCGCAACTTTGCTGCCACCTCCAACTTCGATGCGTCCATTGACGGTGCTGATTTCCCCGTCGACCGTCACCTGGCTGGCAACCCGGATAGAGCCATTGACTGTACTCAGGCTCTGGCTCTTGACGTGGTCTGCTACGCGCAGACCGCCGTTCACAGTTTCTGCTGCATCGACCGTTGCACCTTCCTCGATGCGGATGGTGCCGTTCACAGTCGTAACGTCGCCGGTCACTGTGGCGCCTGCACCGATCGTGATACTGCCATTGACCGACGATTCCCCGTCCGAGGTTTCACCCGCCGCGATACTGATGCTCTTGTTAAGGCTGCCGTAGGCCGGCAACGCCAGAAAGACCGCGACAAATCCCGCCAATACGGCACTTTTGCTGAATACCTTCATCATGATTCTTGCATCCCGTGGTTATGATGTACCTGTTTGATACCGCTCAGGCGGCTTTGGTTGCAAGGCGGGGCCGTGAGGCTGGCTGCGGTCCGGTGGTTTCGATAATCTTACGACCTTTGCCCTCCCCAGCTCCCATGCAGACTGCCCTCGAAGCCAGGAATCTCGTCAAGCGCTACCCCGGCGTGCTCGCGGTTAACGACGTGAGCTTCGCGGTGGCCGAAGGCTGCTGTTTCGGCCTCCTGGGCCCGAATGGCGCGGGCAAGACCACGACAGTAGAGATCATCGAGGGTGTGAGCCCTGCGACCGCGGGAGAGGTTTATTATTTCGGCAAGCCGGCAGGACACCGCTTCCGTGAGGAAGCCGGCATCCAGTTCCAGAATACCGCGCTGCAGGACTACCTCACGGTTCGCGAAACGCTGCAGATGTTTCGAAAGCTGTATGCCCGTCGTGCCGATCTCGACAGAATCATCGAGGACTGCTCTCTCGGCGACCTGCTGGACCGTGATAATCGCAAACTCTCGGGCGGTCAGCGGCAGCGACTGTTTCTCGCCGTCGCGCTCGTCAACCGCCCTCGCCTGGTGTTTCTCGACGAGCCGACGACCGGCCTCGATCCACAGGCGCGGCGCAACTTCTGGACCCTGGTGCAGAGAATTCAGGGTAGCGGCACGACGATCATCCTGACAACGCATTACATGGACGAGGCCCACGTGCTTTGTGATCAGATCGCCATCATGGATGAGGGACAGATCATTGCCAGGGGGGCGCCCGACGAGCTCTTGCAGAGTCGCTACGACGGGCTGATCATCGAATTGCCGCTCGATGACCTGACGGACGAACTCGACGGCATCGACCACACCGTTTACGAAAGCCTGGGGATCGTCGAAATAGTGACGACGGACGTTTCGAAGAGCCTCGAATCCCTGGCGCCGCATGTCGACAACCTGAACCGCATCAAGATCCGCCAGGCCAATCTCGAGGACCTGTTCCTGGATCTGACGGGCCATTCACTGCGTTCCTGATCGTCGAGCCATAAAATGCTGCAACGAATCTATGCCATCTTCGCCGCCCGTAATCGCGAATTCATGCGCGATCGCGGCGCACTTGCCTGGAACATCATCATGCCGGTCATCTTCATGTTCGGACTCGCGTTCGCATTCAGTGGCGAAGGCCGGGACCAATACACGGTCGGCGTGCTGCAATCGGCACCCGGCATCGATTACTCACGGCATCCGTTCCTCGAGACTCGTTTCATCGAGTTCGTCACCATTCGCGACGAGGCGGTCGCGTTTCGCAAAGTGGAACGCCATCAGATCGACCTGCTCGTGCAGTTCGACGACGCGAGCCGCTACTGGGTCAATCCCGAGTCGCCGCAAGGCTATTTCGCCGAGCGCTTGTTGTTACAGGCTGATGCCGAGGCTGGCGGCCAGCTACAAAAGCAACAGATCAGTGGCGACGCGATTCGTTACGTCGATTGGGTGCTGCCGGGAATACTCGGAATGAACATGATGTTCAGCTGCCTGTTCGGTGTCGGTTACGTCGTTGTGCGGTACCGAAAAAACGGATTTCTCAAGCGACTGCGCGCCACGCCCCTGCGACCGGCCGAGTTTATTGTCGCCCAGGTCGGCTCACGGCTGATGCTGGTACTGATCGTCACGGCCTTCGTTTACACCGGTACGCACCTGATCCTGGATACCCGCATGGAAGGCAGTTACCTGACGCTGTTGCTCGTTGCGCTCGTGGGCAGCATGTCGATGGTGTCTCTGGGCCTGCTGATTGCCGCCAGGGTGACATCGGAGGAACTCGCGGGCGGCCTGCTGAATCTGATCAGCTGGCCGATGATGATCCTGTCCGGCGTATGGTTTTCACTCGAAGCTGCGGGTCCGGCCGTGCAAAACCTCGCCAGCGCCTTTCCACTGACGCACATACTGAATTCCGCGCGCGCCGTCATGCTGGACGGCGCTACAATTCTTGACGTTGCCCCGAGCCTGATGATGCTGACGGCCCTAAGCCTGGTATTCCTCGGTCTCGGTGCACGCTTCTTTCGCTGGGCCCCGAGCTAGTTCTCCGTCATTATTACCTTGACGGAGTACCAAGACGATGACGAATTACCTGATCGATATTGGCGCCAATCTCGCCCACAACAGTTTCGACGACGACCGCAACGAGGTATTGCAACGGGCGGCAAAGGCTGGTGTGTCTCGCATGATCGTGACGGGCAGCAGCGACCAGAGCAATCGCGATGCTGCCGGGCTTGCCGAAGCGAACCCGGGGGTCCTGTACGCCACTGCCGGCGTACATCCACATCACGCCTCCGACTATGGAGAGGACAGCGCCGCCTTGATTCGCGAACTGGCGCAGGACGGCCGGATTGTTGCGGTGGGCGAATGCGGACTCGACTATTTTCGTAATTTTTCGCCTCGCGACGCGCAATTGGCGGCGTTCCAGTCACAACTCGAAATCGCCGCCGACACGGACATGCCCGTATTCCTGCATCAACGCGACGCTCACGACGATTTCGTCGACGTGCTCGAGCCGATGCTGTCGAATTTGTCGCGCGCCGTCGCACACTGCTTCACCGGCGAGCACGAGTCATTGCGCGAATACCTGGCGATGGGCCTGTACGTTGGCGTCACTGGCTGGATTTGCGACGAACGCCGGGGAATTCACCTGCAGGAGATCGTATCGGCGGTACCGGACGATCGCATCATGATCGAGACAGACGCACCCTACCTGTTGCCACGGACGATCCGGCCCAAACCGAAAAAGCGACGCAACGAACCGATGCATCTGGTCGAGGTGTTGCGCGTGGTGGCCGAGGCGCGCGGACAAAGTGAAGCCCACGTGGCGAAAATCACGACAGACAATGCCGAACGATTCTTCGGCCTCAGCTAACAGGGTCTAATGGTAACCACATCAGGAAATCCGTGTAGCGCGACTGACCAAGCCGAAAATCGGTCGTCCCCATCACCTGGTAACCATACGCTCTGTAGAACTCCACCGCCCAGTCCGCGTCTTGCCAGACACTGAGCCAGAGTCCCTCAAAGCCGCCCTGTTGCGCTATCGGCACGGCACGATCCGTGAGCAGCCGCCCAATGCCTTTACGCTGGTGCCTCGCGCATACGTACAGTTGCTGTACTTCGATCGCCTTGCTGGCCGGCACGCAGTCCGGGATTGCGCTCTGCCGGATCTTCATGAAGCCCGCTATTTCGTGTTTGTCCATGGCCAGCAGGTATTGCACGTCCGGCTTCGCAAATTCGGCAGCGACCGCCGACTCGCCAAAATACTCTTCGACATGCGACGCCAGGTCTTCCGCCCCGGAAATATTGCCATAGGCCTGAATGAACAAGCGCCGGCCCGTAGCGGACAATGCCCCGACATCTGCCCCGGTCGCCTCGCGAATATCAATCCCCATGGTCTGCTCCCACTACGACCGTGTCGTCGCGACGCGCGGACTCGTCAAGCACGCTGGGACACGGTCTTCTGGATTAACTCCCAGTGCGGCTTAAAGGCTTCGATCTTGCGCTGTGCGGCTGCCTTGTCGCTCTCACCGAACTCTGCGAGCAATTCGTCCAGGCCGCAAACCATGTCCGGAACGCCCTTGGTGAATTCGGCACCGTCAAGGAACAGTACGCGACCCGCGACCGGCACCTGGCGCACGATCTGCCGCACCGCCGCAATACGGTCGTACAGTGCCGGCTGAGGATTCGAAAACGTATAACGGTGTTCCTCGCTGATCACGGTCCAGTCCTGCATCTTGTCGCTCCCGAAAACAACGCCCTGCGCATCCTTGATATGCAGGATGAGAATGCCCTGGGAAGTCAGCAACAGGTAGTCGATCTGTATTTCACCATCGTCGCCATTGGGGACGACAAGACCATCGATACGCTCGTAGCCGATTTCATTCAGCACCCGTTGCAGGTGGTCACCGCGCCGGCTGCGCCGGTAGATCAACCATGCAACGAGCAACACCAGGACGACTGGCAACAGCCAGGTCGTCGATGCGGATTCGAGAAATTGAGTCATTAAGAAATCAGGGCCGGTTGATGTGCCTATTAATGGCGACTGTTCGTCTCATCGTCAAGCACTCATAATGCAAAGTACTCGCTCATTGCGTCGGCCAGCGCACCAGGATCCGCCGCTATTTCGACGCAGCGGCTCGGCCGGGAGAGCATCTCGGCAAGCTCCGCCGGCAACGCCACGGTGTCGTCGATGAGCGGCTCGACGATGGTCTCGAATTTCGCAGGATGAGCGGTCGCCACCAGTATCCAGTCGTGATTCGATCGCAGGTCCGCGGAGAATTTCCGCCAGGTATGCGTCGCCGTGGCCGTGTGCGGGCAGGTTGCAAATCCGAATTCGTCGTAGTCCTTGCGGATTGCTGCCCGGATCTGCTCGTCCGATACCGACAGCACGCCGAGTCGTTCACGCAGAATTTCCGCGTCGCCGACCAGCGAACGCAAGCGTTCCATGTTGCTGGGGTCGCCGACATCCATCGCGGACGCGAGTGTCTGCAAGCTGGGTTTCGGCAACCACTGCAAGGTCTCGAAGTAATCGCTTATCGTGCGGTTGGCGTTGGTCGCCAGTACGATTGGCCCGATCGGCAATCCCATTTCGCGTGCCATTACACAGGCAAGCGCATTGCCCAGGTTTCCGGTCGGCACGACGAAACCGGGTTTATTGCCGGTATCAGCGAAGTGTCTCAGGCTTGCCTGTGCGTAATAGGTGCTTTGCGGCAGCAATCGGCCGATGTTAATACTGTTCGCAGAACTGAAGCGGAAACGCGTGTCAAGATCGGCGTCGGCCATCGCGCCCTTCACGAGCGCCTGGCAATCGTCGAACGCGCCCCTGACGCGCAACGACAGCACGTTGTCGCCCCAGCACGTCAATTGATGCGCTTGTCGATCGGATACACGGCCGTCAGGAAACAGCACGACGACGCGCATTCCCGGTCGATCATTGAACGCAGCGGCGACAGCGCCGCCGGTATCCCCTGACGTTGCCACGAGAATCGTGAGTGGCGATGCTTCGTCGCCTTCGAGTCGCGTCAGGCACGCGGCGAGAAATCCAGCCCCGACGTCCTTGAACGCAGCGGTCGGGCCATGAAACAGCTCGAGCAAGGAAGCACTGCCCTGCGTCGCAGGCAACGACGTTACCGGAATCGGGAAGTGGAAGGTCTCGCCGAGTATGGCGTCCAGATCGGGCCGCAACGAAGAGCCGTCAAAAAACGGCGCCAGCAAGGTCGACGCCACCTGCGGGATGGTATCCGCGCCCGTGAAATCAGCGACGGAAAAAGTCGGCAAGGCCTCTGGCAGGTACAGCCCGCCGTCCCCGGCAATGCCGTTGACCAGCGCCTCGTCCAGCGTGGCCGGACCCGCACCGCGTGTGCTGTGGTAGTGCATCGTCAGCCTTCCAGGCGGGCCCCTTGCGCGTTCATGGGACTGACCCAGGATTGACATCCGATACCGTTCGAACGACACGACTGCTCCATTGCGCTGGCGATATTACGCGCCTTGCGTTCCTCACCAAGCGCGAAAATGCTCGGGCCGCTCCCTGACAAGCTGCATCCAAGTGCGCCGGCGCGTAGCGCGGCCTCCTTGACGTCTTCGAAACACGGCACCGCCGCCGCGCGTTGCGGTTCGATCACGACGTCGTGCAAGCTGCGACGAATCAGGTCGATATCGCCCGACGCGCATGCGGCAACGAAACCGGCGAGGTATCCCTGTTGCTGCAACCACTGGTCCATCGAATAACCTTTCGACAAGCCGCGCCGCGCATGTGCCGTATTTACCTGTAGCTCCGGATGCAACAACACCGCGTTCACGCCGGGCGGAGACGGCAATCTCACGACCTCGGGCAACAGTGTGGTCGGGCAGAGTATCAGGCCGCCCAGCAGGCTCGGTGCCACGTTGTCGGCGTGCAGTGCGCCGCTCGCAAACTTCTCGCCTTCGAGCGCATACGGCAGCAATTTCTCCTGCTCGAGCGGCTCATCCAGCAGCGCGTTAACGGCAACGACCGCAGCGACGGCTGACGCCGCCGAACTGCCCATGCCGGATTGCAGTGGCACTCCCTTGTGCACCTTGAGTTCCACACCGGCCGTTGTGCCGTGCACTTCCCAAAGTGCCTTCGCCGCAATCGACGCCGTGTTCTGCTCAGGGTCTGTCGACAAATAGGGATGAATCTCGCCGTCAAGCCCGCGCACTTCGGCGATGGTAATGCCGGGCTCAGGCACAGGCCGGGCGATGACGCGATCACCGACGTCAGCGAGCGCCAATCCGAGCATGTCGAAGCCGACGGCCACATTGCCGATGGATGCCGGTGCAAATGCCGTGACGCTGTCAGACATACCCCTCACCGGTGCTCAGGTAATTCGCGAGCCGCAAAAGATCGGCGAAAACACCCGCGGCCGTCACCTCGGGTCCGGCCCCAGGGCCTTGCACCACCAGGGGATTAGCCGAGTAACGGTCCGACTTGAACTGCACAATGTTGTCGGTCAGATTAATGTTGCTGAATGGGTGATCTTTGTCCACGGCCTCGAGCCCGACCGCCGCTTTGCCGCTTGCGTCGAATCCCGCGACGTAGCGCAAGCTCCTTCCGCTTGAGCGAGCCTTGTCATACAACGTCCTGATCTCGTCATCATACTCGTGCAAGCGCTCGAGAAACTCCTCGATAGTGCAATCGCGCAGTGTTTCGGGTACGAGATTTTGCACCGGGAAATCGCCGATCTCGATGCCCTCACCCATCTCGCGCGCAAGTATCGTAAGCTTGCGGGCAACGTCCATTCCCGACAGATCATCACGCGGATCGGGCTCGGTATAACCACTCTCCTTCGCCTCACGAACGATTTCGGAGAATGGCCGCGAACCATCATAGACATTGAAGAGATACGCGAGCGTGCCAGAGAGAATGCCGCGCACGGAGTGGACCTCGTCGCCAGTATAAATGAGGTCGCAGAGGGTCGAGATGACAGGCAGCGCCGCACCGACGGTCGTCTCGTAAAAATAGTGCGCACTGCCCTCGTCGGCGGCCGACTGTAGCGCCCGGTAGTCCTCGTAGGAACCGCTGAACGCTTTCTTGTTCGGGGTGATGACGTGGATGCCCCGCGACAGCCAGTCGCTGTACTTCGACGCGACGAACTCGCTCGCCGAGCAGTCGATGATGAGCGCGTGCGGCAGGTGGTCCGGGTTCACATGTGCTTCGAATGCATCCATGTCGAGATCCACGGCCGCCGTATCGAACCGCGATTGCCAGTTCCCGAGATCGATGCGCCGGTCGCCGAGCAACATCGTTTTCGATCGCGCGATAGCGCGCACGCGAAGATCGAGATTGAAGTCGTCGGCCAGCCGGCTTTGCTGTTTTTCAATTTGCCGCAGCAAGGCGCTACCGACCGTCCCAGGGCCGATCAGTCCGACAGAGATCGTTTTGGAGGACAGGTAAAAACCGGAATGCACTGCGCGCAACGCACGTGTCGCTTCATCAGAATCGACCACGGCGGAGATGTTGCGCTCCGATGATCCCTGCGCGATCGCTCGAATGTTGATTCCGGCACGACCCAGAGTTCCGAAGAAACGCGCGGCGATGCCCGGCGTGCCGGCCATACCATCGCCGACGACAGCGACAATGCTCTGCGCGTCCGTGACATCCACACTCTGAATCTGACCGCTGGCAAGCTCCTCGGCGAATGCATCCGAAACAACCTGCTTCGCTCGATCCGCAAGCTCTCGTGGCACCGCGATACAGATCGAGTGCTCGGAACTCGCCTGGGAAATCAGAGTTACCGACACACCGGCATTTTTCAGCGCGCCGAAAAGGCGATCGGCCGTGCCTGGCACACCGATCATGCCGGAGCCTTCGAGATTGACCAGCGCCATGCCGCCGATGGCCGTGATGCCCTTGATGCTGGCGGTGAGCGCAGCGTCAGCAGCGATTCGGCTGCCCGGGTGATCGGGCTTGCGGCTGTTGCGAATGAACAGGGGAATCTCGTTGTCGATGATCGGGCCGAGAGTCTGCGGATGAATGACATTCGCGCCGAAATAGGCAAGTTCCATCGCCTCGTTGTAGCTCAGCTGATCGATCACCCGGGCCTCGGGAACACGCTTCGGATCGGCGCTCATGACACCGTCGACGTCCGACCAGATGCTGAGCTCCAACGCGCTGCCGAGCGCCGCGAAAATGGCCGCTGAATAATCACTGCCATTACGTCCCAACGTCGTTTGCAGGCCCGCCT
>DAOWGY010000236.1 GCA_030641695.1 Gammaproteobacteria bacterium | reverse complement strand
GGAATCGGATGTCGAATCGAGTCTCGACGCAATGCTCCGCATTGCCGAAAAAACCAGGACGGGCTGATCGCGGCTACGAACTGGCTCGACAGTCGCTGGCTACAGAAAGTTGACGACGAAGCCCAGGCTGATGACGGGCCACGCCTTGAAATCGCTGAGATCGTCTTCCAGAGCGAGCCGTTCGGCCTCGAGCGAAGCATCGAACGTCGGATCACCGGCCAGTATGCCGTCCGCAGCAATCAGGACGTCCGGGGATCCCTGCCAAAGCACACCGAAGTCGAGATTCATGCCGACCTTGCCAAACAGGGTGAAGTCATAACCCACGCCAACATACGGTGACGTGCTGCCGAACGAGGCGCCGGATGTCACTGTGCCGACGGCGTCCGCCGGGTACGGGTCACCGCCAACGAAAATGATCGCGCCGTTGTCGGCACTGGACGCGTTGAATTCGTTGCCGTTCGAGAATGCGCCGGCCGTTACACGGAACGGGCTCAACGGAAAACGGAAATTGCCGGTCACATAGTAAGTGTCGAGACTCAACTCGGCGTCATAGTTGATGCCGCCGTAAACACCGTTGTCGGAGAAATCGTACTGATTCGCACCGACTCGGATGTCGAGGTAGGGCAGCGGCCGCCAGGTACCCTCGACACCCAGTCCAAGAGTGCCGGCCTTGACGCCGATGCCGAAATTGTTGTCCGCGTTTGCCGTACCGGCTGCCACCAGCGCCAGCGCAAGCACGCACGTCCTTGTGAGAATTCTCCTCATGATTCAGTCCCGTTTGCCCAAACGAATTCGTGTCCTCGCAGCGTAGACAGGCGTCACGTTGGGTTCTGTGCGGCGCATCACAGCCCGCTGACAGCACAGCTCGAGTCAGCACCGGAATATGTAAAATTACTGCATGAAAAGGGCAATTTGAGCGACTGCGAAGCCCGGGGGTAGCAGCTATCGTGATATTGCGCAGGATGCGCGATTTGCAGGCATTGATCGATAAGGAGGTTGAATCATGCGTGAACTAACAATTGCAGAGCTCGATTTCGTAACCGGTGCGGGTAACGAGTGCTCGTCCGGCGATGGCAATACTTATGGCGGTGTGTCCGATACCGGCTCAATCGGCCAGGATCTGATCGAGATCTATGAAGGCCTGGTTGAAGCTACGTCGTATATCATCGAGCGTGTCGCCAACGCGCTCTAGTCGTCGTCAGGGTCGGGGTGTGTCATGCACCCCGGCGTCTGATGTCGAGAGCAATGACACGGCAGCGATCAGCGAGATAATCAGCAGGCACAGCGCGACAGTCCCGGGCCACAGCAGCGGCAACTCATCCTGCCGCGGATTCCAGCTAGCGTGCAGGCATCGCCAGTCAATCTGAATCAAGCCGTTGTAAGTCGCGTGCGTGATCACCGAGGGCCATAGTGTCTGTGTATTCCAGAACTGCACGCCGAGAACGATGCCCATGACGAATACAAACACGTAACTGGACGGCGTATGAAACACTGCGAAAACGAGCGCTGAAAGTAATACCGCGACAACTCGGCCTTTGTGAGCGAGTGCCGATTGAATAAGACCACGGTGCACAACTTCTTCCATCACGGGAACCAACAGCGCCATCACCAGGAAACCGAGGCCGATGACTTGCGGCGGCGGGCAGGCGAAGTGAAAAACCGGACCGACCAATGCGTCCGGGTTGTGGTTTGTAGTCAGGCCGAACGATACGCGTGCGATCAACTGGCTCCACCACACGACCCGCATCAGTACGCCGAGCGCAATTGCCGATACCACCAGACGCAAAGTGAGTCGATGCCGGCGAAGCAACCATGAAATGAACTCCTTGTGCTGCCCGAGCACCGGGAACAACATCAGAACGAGTAACGGTGGCACCACCAGGTATGAGAGGTCTTTCGCGTACGCCGTATCGTAGCCGTGTTTTCGCAGCTCCAGCAGCAGATACGAACGGACGAACAGCACGAAAACCAGTGCGAGAGTGATCGCAACAAAAGTCGTTGGTTTGAGGCGTATTGCCCGTGTAATTGACATCTCGCGGACCCTGGACACAAGCCGCCTGAATCTAGCTGCGGGGTCCGGTCGGCGAAACAACCGTTTGCGGGCAAAAGCCCATGAAACAGATGGAGGCTAGGAGATCGTGGGCTCCGCCATCTTGTCGCGGCCGTACTTGAGGAATATCGCCGAGCGTGCGTCGGGATCGATATTCACCATGTCCAGATCACCCTGCACATGGGGCAACGCCAGCAGCCGCTTGTCCATGACGTAAAACCACAGCCAGGGCACGTAGGAGAGCAGGTAGACGCCGAAGTAGCCGTTGGGCAGCCGCGGCAAGTCGGGGTAATGCCGTAGCGACTGGTAACGCCGCAACGGATGCGCGTGGTGGTCGGAGTGCCGTTCAAGATGGAACAGCATGAGATTGCTGTAAATATGGTTGCTGTTCCAGGAGTGGTGCGGCTCGCAGCGCTCGTACTTGCCATCCGCGTCTTTGGCCCGCAACAGGCCATAGTGCTCGACGTAATTCGCACTGGTCAGTTGCCACCAGGCGAACAGGTTGTGGACGACCAGAAACGGAACCATGATCAGACCGAAAGCGAGAATCAGTGCCAGCCACAAGATTACTGATAGTGCATAGGACTGCAGGATCTGGTTGTTCGGGTGCCACACCGACCGGCCACGCCGTGTCAGCCGGTCTTTCTCGATCGACCATGCACGCAGGAGTGCGCCCGGCACCTCACGCGCCGCGAATTTGTAAATGCTCTCACCCATACGTGAGCTCGCTGGGTCTTCGGGCGTAGAGACGTCACTATGGTGGCCACGGTTGTGACCGATCGTGAAATGACCATACCCCGCTACGGCCAGCACGATTTTTGCGAGCAACTTTTCGAGCTTTGAGTTCTTGTGCCCCAGTTCGTGGCCGGTGTTGATGGCCAGGCCGGACGCCAATCCGGCGACGACGGCAAGAGCGAGCACCGCCCAGCCGCTCAATTGCTGTGTCGCTGCGTACCACGCGGTACCGATCAGGGCGATGAAATGGAGTGGCACAACGACATACGTGAGACGTCGGTAGTAAGGGTCCCGGTCGAGTTGTATGACGACTTCTTCCGGCGGGTTGTTGCGGTCTTCGCCGCAGGCCATGTCGATGAATGGCGCAAGCCCGTAACTCAGGAGAAACGGCAACAACAGCCACAGTTCGTTACCGGTGGCGGCGTGAAAAGCGATGCCGAGAAACGGCTGCAACGGATACACCACGGACAGTGACCAAAGCCAGCGCTTGCGGTCGACATAGTGTATGGCTTCGCCGTTCGGCAATGTTCCCGTATAGCCTTTCATCGGCGCGTCCGGAGGGTTCTGTAAGGGGTTGCGATTATCGCTCTTTTGGCAACGGCCTCCAACGAGTGTTCGAAGGCTGTCGGAAAACTATACAAACTGGCAATAGCGGCTGCCGAGAGATGCTCGAATCTGCCCGAAAATCAAGATGATGGCACTCTGGTACGCAACTTGCCTTATTTTGAGTGGGTACTGAAAATTGTCGTGGGGAAGGCAGACAATGAGACGACTGACGGGATCCGTGATACTGCTCATGCTGTGTCTCGGTGCAGGCTGCGGCGAGGAAACCGCGACATCGTCGGGCCCGAAGTCCGCGAAGCCACCGTTGTTGACCGCTGCGACACTTGGCGATCAGTCGGTTTTGTCGGCAGGAGATTACCTGGCGCAGTCGCCGTACGCGGGCGCAGACCGCGACAATGGTGGCCGACAGGTACAGATTTGCAAGGCGTGTCACAGCCTGGACGAGGGTGGCCCGAACATGATTGGGCCCAATCTGTACGGGTTCTTCGGCAACGAGGTGGGCGCCGTGGAGGGCTTCGATTATTCGGCTGCCGTGCGCGGAGCTGATTTTGTCTGGACCCCGAGAGCGCTGGATGCGTGGCTGCAACAACCGGGGAGATTCTTGCCGGGCAATCGCATGACTTTTGCCGGCATTACGAAAGACAGCGACAGGGTGGACCTGATCGCGTATTTACTGCAAACCACCGCAGGGCCGACAATTAACCCGGATTAGCCGAAATGGCTGCAACATTTCGGGACTGCGAGCGGTCTGAACAGGTAAGACTGAAGGAGCGACTTTTAGATGGAACTGAGCGAAGTCATTGCTGAAAGACGGGCACCTAGCGAAAGGCGCCTGTTTTCCTGGCGCACGGTTTTGTTTGGCTTCACACGCTCCCGACGCCACAATCTGCGGCGAGACGCAGACAGTGATGTCATTTTCATGGACTGGCATCATCCCTGGCTGTTCTTTCTTTCCGTTGGCATCATGTTGCTCAGCTGCGCCGATGCGTTCCTGACGCTGCTTCTGATCGAACGCGGCATGATCGAGGCAAATCCTTTCATGGCGGCTATGCTCGGACAGGGGGCTGCGACGTTCGCGGTCAGCAAGGTCTTCATGACCGGGACGAGTATCCTGATTCTCGTGTTCCTCGCTAAATCCCAATTCATGAATCGCGTTCGCACGGGCCTGTTTCTCACGATTTTCTTCAGTT
The DNA here is from genome assembly GCA_030641695.1 of Gammaproteobacteria bacterium. GTDB lineage: Bacteria > Pseudomonadota > Gammaproteobacteria > Steroidobacterales > Woeseiaceae > UBA1847. Next base: position 5,490 of record DAOWGY010000236.1, on the reverse strand, counting down.
TTTATTGCTGCCTCGTGTGTTACGAAATCGTGAATCTGCTGGCCGTTCTTTGATTTTCGGATCGTTCACAATGCCAGTGGCTTGGGCTAAACTAGCGGGCCTTTTGGCAGCCTGACTCAAAGCCGGTATCTTTGGGGCAGTTCGCCCCAGTAAAATTCTATTCCCATGGGCAGTTCTCTCAAGGACCAATACGCCTCCACGCCGCTCTACGGCAGCAATGCCAGTGCGGTCGAGGCGATGTACGAGCAGTACCTCGGCAACCCGAAATCGGTGCCGACGGGGTGGCGCGAGTATTTCGAATCTCTGGGAGACCCGGATACGGAGGTCGCACATTCGACGATTCGGGCGGACCTGCTCGAATCGGCACGCGACGGCGGCCGGCCCAGACGCCTGCAGACGGCTCGACGGGGGGCAACGCCGTCCTCTGCCGAGAAGCAGGCGGCCGTGTCACGGCTCATTCAGGTATACAGCCTGCGCGGCCACCAGATCGCCGACATCGACCCACTCGGTATCATGGAGCGGCGTGTTCCCGGAGTGCTGAAACTCGACTACCTGGGCCTGACCGACGCCGACATGGAGAGCGAGTTTTTCACGGGCGGGCTTGCAGGCTCTGGAAACGCGCGCATGAAGTTGCGCGACATCATCGCGCTTTTGAAGACGATTTTCTGCGGCAAGGTTGCGGTCGAGATTGCACACATATCGAGGTCTCGTGAGCGCCTCTGGTTGCGCAAGTACTTCGAACAGAGCGTCGCGGCGCCGATCTTGGGCACCGCGGAGCGGCTGGCAATACTCGAACAACTCACGAGCGCCGAAGGTATCGAACGCTATCTGCATACCCGATACGTCGGGCAGAAACGATTTTCGCTCGAGGGTGGCGAAAGCCTGATCCCGATGCTCGACGACCTGATTCAGCAGGGCGGCGTCGCCGGCGTGCACGAAATTATCATCGGCATGGCGCACCGCGGCCGCATCAATGTGCTCGTCAATATCCTTGGCAAGTCGCCGGAAGAACTGTTCGAGGAGTTCGAGGGCAATTACGACATTGACGATCTCAAGGGTTCGGGTGACGTCAAGTACCACAAGGGCTTTTCCGCGGACATGAAGACGCCGGGCGGTAACGTACACATCGCACTGGCATTTAATCCGTCGCACCTCGAGATCGTCAATCCGGTTGTGCAGGGTTCGGTGCGGGCTCGTCAACAACGTCGCGATGACAGCGAGCGGCTCGAAGTATTGCCGGTGCTGGTGCATGGTGACGCCGCGTTCTCCGCGCAGGGCGTCGTCACCGAAACATTCCAGTTGTCACAGACCAATGGTTTTCGGACTGGCGGCACCGTGCATATCGTCATCAATAATCAAATCGGCTTTACGACCAGCCGTCCCTCGGATGCCCGCTCGACTGACTATTGCAGCGATGTCGCGAAAATGATCGAGGCGCCGATATTCCACGTGAATGGCGACGATCCCGAGGCCGTGATCCTCGTCACGCGGCTGGCGCTGCAATACCGGCAGAAATTCAAGAAAGATGTGGTCATCGACCTCGTCTGTTACCGCCGCCACGGTCACAACGAGGCAGACGAACCGGCGGCAACGCAACCAATCATGTACGACCGCATTCGCAATCACCGCACGACACGCGATTTGTACGCGGAGAGACTCGTAAGTCAACAGCTGATCACTCAGGAAGGCGTCGGCAAGATGCAGGATGAGTATCGCGACAGGCTTGATCGCGGCGAGCCCGTACCGAAGTCGTCACTCGGTTTAATCGGCAACGAATTCACGGTCGACTGGACATCATATCTCGATGCCAGCTGGGACGATCCGGTCGATACGACGATCAGTCCCGCGCGTGCCGAAACGACCAGCGATTATTTCACGAAAATGCCGCCCGATATGAAGTTGCATGGGCGCGTGCAACGTATCGTCGATGAAAGGTGTCGCATGGCGAGCGGCGAAATCGATATGGATTGGGGTTTCGCGGAGACCATGGCTTACGCTTCGCTCATCGACGATGGTTACGATTGCCGGCTCGTCGGTCAGGACAGCGGCCGTGGCACATTTTTCCATCGACACGCGGTGCTTCATAACCAGGTCAACAATCGCGAGTACACCCCGCTTCGCCATATCGTCGACCGGCCGAATGCGTTTCGCGTTATCGACTCGTTGCTGTCGGAAGAGGCGGTTCTCGGATTCGAATACGGCTATGCGACGACAGAGCCGAATACGCTGGTTATCTGGGAAGGGCAGTTCGGCGATTTCGTCAACGGCGCGCAGGTTGTCATCGATCAGTTCATTAGTTCCGGGGATGCCAAGTGGGGTCGCTTGTGCGGCATCACGCTGTTCCTGCCTCATGGTTACGAGGGGCAGGGTCCGGAACATTCTTCGGCGCGCATGGAGCGGTTTTTGCAATTATGCGCCGAACACAACATGCAGGTGTGCGTGCCGTCGACACCGGCGCAGATGTTCCACATGTTGAGACGGCAAATGATGCGCAAGTTCCGCAAGCCGTTGGTCGTCATGACGCCAAAGAGTCTGCTGCGGCACAAGTTGTCCGTGTCGCCAGCTACCGCACTGTCCTCCGGACAGTTCGAACTGATCATTCATGAAGTGGAAGCGATCAAACCGGAGGATTCCCGGCGCATGGTGTTTTGCAGTGGCAAAGTCTATTACGACCTGCTCGAGTCTCGACAGGTGCACGGCATCGACGACGTAGCATTGATTCGAATAGAACAACTGTATCCATTTCCAATCATCGAATTTGCGGCAATTCTCAAACAATACGCACACGTGGAAGACATCGTGTGGTGCCAGGAAGAGCCGCAGAATCAGGGCGCCTGGTACCAAATCCGACACCGTTTGCAGGAACCGCTTGCGGATCATCAACAACTCTTTTACGCGGGCCGCCCGGGCGCAGCAGCGCCCGCGTCCGGCATATTCAAAATTCACTTGCAACAGCAACAGGCTCTGGTAGAGGCTGCACTTGGCATCGAGGTCAAGGCGAGCAAATCAGCCAAGCCGCGCAAATCGAAACGGAAGCCCGAATGAGTATTGAAATCAAAGTGCCGGCATTGCCCGAATCGGTCAGTGACGCGACGCTGGTCGCATGGCACAAGAATGTCGGCGAATCGGTCAGTCGGGATGAGAATCTCGTCGATCTCGAGACAGACAAGGTGGTCCTCGAGGTTCCCGCACCTGTCGGCGGTGTTATCGAGGAGATCCGAGTCAGCGATGGCGCGACGGTCACCGCGGGCGACGTACTGGCAGTGCTGGCCGAGGGCGAGATCGTCGGGAAGGCGACGCCGGCCACTGTGTCCGACGCGCCGGCTGCGGTGGAGCAGCCCGTGGACATCGCAGAGAAAAAAGTCGCAAAGACGAGTCCGGCTGTGCGTCGTTTGTTGGAGGAGCACGACCTCGACGCGACGATGGTCACCGGTTCCGGAAAAGACGGTCGTCTTACGAAGGCCGATGTCATGGCGTTTCTCAAGCAAGATCACAGCAGCAATGTAACGCCAGGTGATCCGACTCCCGAGATAGTGGACGAAGGCGCGGTGGTTGCGCTGGAGCGCAAGGAACAACGTGTACCGATGACGCGGCTGCGCTCGCGCATCGCGGAACGTATGGTGCAGGCGCAGCATACTGCGGCGATGCTGACGACATTCAATGAAGTCGACCTGACTGAGGTCATGGCGATGCGCAAGCGCTATCGCGATTCGTTCGAGAAAGAGCACGGTGTAAAGCTCGGCTTCATGTCATTTTTCGCCAAGGCATCGGTCGAAGCGCTGAAGAAATTCCCGGTCGTTAATGCGTCCGTGGAGGACAACGATGTCGTCTATCACAACTACTTCGATATAGGCGTCGCGGTCTCGACCGAACGCGGCCTGATGGTTCCGGTGTTGCGCGACGTGGATCAGATGAGCTTTGCGCAGTTCGAATCGGAACTCGGTGCCGTGGCGGCCAGGGCGCAGGCCGGGACCATCGGTATGGAGGACCTGACCGGCGGCACCTTCACGATAACCAACGGTGGTATTTTCGGTTCGATGATGTCCACGCCAATCTTGAATCCGCCACAAAGCGCAATCCTCGGCATGCACAACATTCAGCAGCGACCGATGGTCATTGCTGACGAGATCGTGGTTCGGCCAATGATGTATCTGGCCGTAACCTACGACCATCGAATTATCGACGGGCGCGAGGCCGTGCAATTCCTCGTGACCATCAAAGAGCAGCTCGAAGATCCGGGTCGAATGTTGTTACAGGTTTAGGGACACAGAAAACGATGAGCAGAAATTTCGACGTTGTAGTGATCGGCGCAGGCCCCGCTGGCTATATCGCCGCGATTCGTGCGGCGCAACACGGCATGAGTGTGGCCTGTATTGACGAATGGCAAAACCACGATGGCAAGCACGCGTTCGGCGGCACCTGTCTCAACGCCGGTTGCATTCCGTCGAAGGCGATGCTGGAGTCATCAGAGCTGTATCACCGGGCAGCGCACGAATTCAAAAAGCACGGCATACAAACCGGCAAACTTGGGCTGGATATCGGCACGATGCAAAAAAGGCGCGCCGGCATTGTGCGGCAGTTGACCGGCGGTATAGCCGGGCTGTTCAAGGCCAACAAGGTCGAAGGTCTTGTCGGCCATGGCAAGTTGCTTGCCGGCAAGAAAGTAGAATTTACGCCGGCTGAGGGCGACGCTGAAGTTCTCGATGCGAAGTATGTCGTTCTGGCACCGGGCTCGGTACCGATCGAACTGCCATTCGCAGCCTTCGACGGCAATACGATCATCGACTCCTGGGATGCGCTCGAGCTCGAAGCGGTACCGAAACGCCTCGGTGTCATCGGCGCCGGCGTGGTCGGTCTCGAACTCGGCAGCGTATGGTCGCGGCTGGGTTCCGAAGTGACGATTCTCGAAGCCATGGAGGATTTTCTGTTCATGGCCGACCGCGATGTGGCGAAAGTCGCGGCCAGGGAATTCAAAAAGCAGGGTATCGACATCCGGCTGGGTGCCAAGGTCACATCGGCAGCGTCTGGCAAGGGCGGTGTCAAAGTCGACTTTGAGGACAAGTCCGGAGCGCAATCGATCGATGTCGACAAGCTCATCGTCGCGGTTGGTCGCAAGCCGTTTACGGAAGGTTTGCTTGCCGAGGATGCCGGTATTCAGCGGGACGAGCGTGGTTTTATTGTCGTCGATGATGAATGTCGCACGCGTGTCAAAGGCGTATTCGCGATCGGTGATTCGGTACGTGGCCCGATGCTCGCTCATAAGGGATCCGAAGAAGGCGTAATGGCAGCCGACTTGATTGCAGGTGAGATTTCCGAGGTTAATTACGACGTCATTCCGTCGGTCATTTACACCGCGCCGGAAATCGCGTGGGCCGGCAAGACCGAAGCTGAGGTGAAGGACAGCGGTCGGGCGTACAAAACCGGCTCGTTTCCATTTGCGGCCAGCGGCCGTGCGAAGGCAATGGAACAGACCAGTGGCATGGTCAAGCT
>DAOWGY010000225.1 GCA_030641695.1 Gammaproteobacteria bacterium | reverse complement strand
CCCAACTGCCAGTGATGCGCGCAGTTCCTCAAAGTACATATCGACAAGTTCGCGAGCTTCGCGCTTGTTCAATCCGAGTTCGTTGAACAGCGACTCCGCCATGTCTGCTTTTGTCAGTGCCATTGTTGCTAGTCTCTCAATTCGGCGTCGAACTCGTCGCGCAATTTCTGCACTGCCGCGGCTTGCGCGGCGTCCGCATCATCGTCAGTAAGGGTGCGGGATGTTTCCTGCAAAATCAAGCCTATTGCGACGCTTTTTAGCCTAGCTTCTATTCCTGGTCCCTTATAAATGTCAAAAATCCTGACATCCGTGATCAGATCCGGTGCTGCCGATACCGCCGTTTTTACGAGCTGCTCGGCGGAGATTTTGTCGTCAACGATGACGGCTATATCCCTCCGAATCGCCGGGAATTTCGATACCGGTTTAGCGATCGGAGCGGCAGAAGCGAGTGCCTTCGCTGCATCAAGTTCAAACACGAATGCATCACGCTTCAATTCGAGCAACCTTGCAACGCGTGGATGCAGCTTTCCGATGACGCCGATGACCGTCTCGCCGCCTATGACGTTTGCCGTCTGACCGGGCTGTAATGCCGGGTGAGTCGCCGCGACGTACTCGAAGTCACCTTCGTTCCCCGAGAGTTCAAGTATCGCTTCTACATCTGACTTTATGTCAAAAAAATCAACAACCTGCGCGCGACTTCCCCACTGCTCAGGTAGTGCGGGGCCACACGCGACCGCTGCGAGTCGAACCACCTCCATGGGTTCGGCCGAAGATCCGTGAAACGATTTACCGATCTCGAACAGCCTCACCCGTTCACGTTGCCTTGAGACATTTGATGCAACGGCTGACACAAGACCGGGTAGCAACGACGAACGCATCACCGACATTTCCGAAGAAATAGGATTGCTCAGGGCTAACTCCGATTCACTCCCGGAGAACGCCGTGTCGGCCGTCGAATCGATGAAGCTGTAGGTGATCGCCTCGTCATAATCGCGCGCAATGAGGGTGTCGGAAACCCGTTCGAGGTCGACTGCGGACTCGGTGACGATCTGCAGCGGCGATTCTGCGACTTCGGTCTTCTCGGGTACTTCATCGTAGCCGTGAATTCTCACGATCTCCTCGATCAGGTCCACTTCCGTGGCAAGATCGAAACGATAGCTGGGTGGCACCGCGTCCCAACCGTCATCGACACTACTTATATCCAGCCCGAGTTGGCTCAAAATACCGGCGATGAGTTGGTCGTCCAGTTCCACTCCCAGCAAGTTTGCAATGCGTGCACGGCGCAAGTGAATCGTCTTCGCAACCGGCAGATTTTCCTGCGATATATGATGGACCATCGGTCCCGCCTCGCCGCCTGAAATCTGCAACAACAACTCGGTCGCTCGTTCGACGGCTCGTGCCTGGCCTTGCGGATCTACTCCTCGTTCGAATCGCAGTGAGGCATCGGTGTGCATGCCATAGGAGCGCGCTTTCCCTGTCATGAAATCCTGCGGCCAGAACGCTGCCTCGAAAAACACGTCCTTCGTCTGGTCCGTTACGGCCGTGCCAAGCCCGCCCATGATTCCGGCGAGGCCGATCGCACCACTATCATCGGCGATCACGAGGGTGTCCGTGTTGACCGTGACCTCTTTCTCGTCGAGCAGAGTGACTTTTTCGCCTTTATTGGCCAGGCGCGGTCGTATCGCGCCCTGTACCAGGTCCCCGTCATAGGCGTGTAACGGCTGCCCCAATTCCAACATTACGTAATTGGTGATATCGACGACCGGCGAGATTCCACGCAAGCCTGCCCGGCGCAGGCGCTCGACCATCCACAGCGGTGATTTCGCCGCAGGATCGATATTACGAATCAGGCGGCCTGCAAAACTCGGACACCCTTCCGGCAAGGGAATTTCGACAGGCAGAATATCTTCGATCGACGAATCGACCGGCACCACATCGGCGCTCTTCAACGCGCAACCTGTCTTCGCCGCAACCTCCCGGGCAATACCGAGCACACTGAAGCAGTCTCCACGGTTCGGCGTCAGGTCGAGATTGATTGCTGCGTCGGGAAGCTGAAGGTATTCCGCCAGCGTCATACCGACGGGCGCGTCATCTGCCAAGGCGATAATGCCGTCAGACTCGTCCCCGAGCCCGAGTTCGATCGCAGAGCACAGCATTCCGTTGGACGTGACACCGCGGATCTCCGTCTTGCGCAACTGCACCCCGTTCGGCAACGTAATTCCGGAAACTGCGAGTGGGCTCTTCATGCCTTCTTTGACGTTCGGCGCACCGCACACGACCTCGATGGTCTTTTTGCCGCCAGTGGATACTCTGCAGACGCTGAGGCGATCAGCATTCGGATGCTTTGATACGGCGACGACCTCGGCCACAACGACACCGTTAAGGTTCGTGCCCTCGATCGAAATGCCATCGACCTCCAGGCCAAGCATCGTCAGTTCGTGTGCCAGTGCCGCGGTCTCGAGGTCGGGATCGACCCACTCGCGCAGCCAGGACTCTACAATCTTCATCGCGTTTACCTGAACTGCCGTAGAAATCGCATGTCGTTGTCGAAAAATGTACGCAAATCGTCGACACGATAGCGCAGCATCGCGAGTCGCTCGATGCCCATGCCAAACGCGTAGCCAGTGAATTCTTCCGGGTCGACATCCGCAGCTTCCAGGACATTGGGATGCACCATCCCGCAGCCGAGAATCTCGAGCCACTTGCCCTCTTCCCACAGCACATCGACCTCGGCGGAGGGTTCCGTAAATGGAAAATAGGATGGTCGAAAGCGTAATTCAGTCTTGCGCTCGAAAAAAGCCTCGACGAACTGGTGCAATACGGCCTTGAGGTGCGCGAACCCTATTCCCCGGTCGACAACAAGCCCCTCCACCTGGTGGAACATCGGCGTGTGGGTCTGGTCCGAGTCGCAACGGTAAACGCGACCTGGTGCGATTATCCGGATCGGTGCACCTTCCTTGACCATCGAGCGAATTTGAACCGGAGACGTATGAGTTCTCAGCAACTTGCCATCTGGAAAGAAGAAGGTGTCGTGCATGGCCCGTGCCGGATGATCCGGCGGGAAGTTGAGCGCCGTGAAATTGTGAAAGTCGTCCTCGATCTCCGGGCCGGATCGAACCCCGAAGCCGGCGTTACGAAAGATCCGCTCGATGCGAGCCATCGAGCGCGAGACGGGATGGCGACCACCTACCGAGTAACCCCGACCCGGCAAGGTAACGTCGACGGCATCACGCGAGAGCTTGTCTTCAAGTGCCGCAGATTCCAGCACCTCGCGGCGCTCGTTGATCCACCCCTGAACTTCCTGCTTGGCTTTGTTGATCTCCTGGCCGGCAGCCGGACGCTCTTTGGCTGGCAACTGACTCAACGACTTGAGTCTCGCCGTCAGCTCGCCCTTTTTACCGAGGTAGGAAACCCTGACTGCGTCAAGCGCAGCCAGGTCACTAGCCGAATCTATCTCGGAGGCGGCCGCCTCGACCAACTCACTCAGTGCCTGCATTTCCTGTATCCCGGAGCCGGTGCATCACTCACCGCCCCGCCGTGACGAAATCAGCTGCTCTGCGCAAGGGCCGCTTTGGCCTGTTCGGCGATGGCGCCGAATCCCTCGGGATCGTGCACAGCGATGTCGGCAAGCACTTTGCGATCGACGTCGATATTCGCAAGATTGAGGCCGTTAATCAGGCGGCTGTATGACAGGCCGTGCAGTCGGGCCGCCGCGTTGATACGCGCGATCCAAAGCGCACGGAATTGCCGCTTGCGCTGGCGCCGGTCGCGGTAGGCGTACTGTCCCGCCTTGATAACAGCCTGCTTGGCCGTCTTGTAAAGTTTGCTGCGTGCGCCGTAGTAGCCCTTCGCTTTGCCGAGGACTCTTTTATGGCGTGCTTTGGCGGTAACGCCATTTTTTACTCTTGCCATGTCTCAATCTCCTCTTAGCTGTACGGGAGCATGCGGCGCACGCTCTTCACATCGGCGTCCGCGATTTGCTCGGTGCTACCGAGGTGACGTTTACGCTTTGCTGATTTCTTGGTAAGAATGTGATTGAGATGGGACTGGGCTCGCTTGAAGCCGCCCTTACCCGTCCGGCGGAAGCGCTTGGCGGCGCCCCGGTTGGTCTTCATTTTCGACATTTTGTTGTCTCCACTTTATTGGCCATACCACGTACCCGATTTCCGTTGGAAAATCCGGCCGCTGCAGGCGGGGACAGGGCTTACGCCCTTTCTTTACTACTTAGTGCCTCTTCGGTGACATCACCATGATCATTTGCCGCCCTTCCATCTGCGGCATCTGCTCGACGACACCATGTTCTTCAAGGTCATCCCGGACCCTGGCCAGCAGCTTGGCACCCAAATCCTGGTGCGCCATCTCCCGGCCTCTGAACCTCAACGTGATCTTGGTTTTGTCCCCATTTTCGAGGAACGCCACGAGCTTCCGCAGCTTCACCTGATAATCACCTTCGTCCGTACCCGGACGAAATTTAATTTCCTTTACGTGTACCTGTTTTTGCTTGCGCTTTGCCGACTGAGCCTTCTTGTTCTGTTCGAACAGGTATTTGCCGAAATCCATGATTCGGCAGACCGGTGGTTCGGCCGTGGGCGCAACTTCCACGAGGTCAAGTGCCTCGCCGCGGGCCAGTTCTATCGCCGAAGCGACGTCCATGACCCCTTTTTGCTCGCCTTCGGAATCGATCACACGAACCTCGGCGGCCTCTATTTCTTCATTGCGTCGTACGCGCTTTGTGACTGCGATCCTAATTTCCTCCGCAAACAAACAGGTGCCCCGCGCGCCCTGTCTTGCAGCAGCAACCGCGGGAACGCGATTCTATATAGCCAGAGTACAAGAAACAACCGGGGAAACCCCGATTTTTGCAGAAGAATCAGGCATTTTGTTGCTGACAGGCAACGCAATCGCAGGAATGCTGGTGGGCGATGGTGGTCTCGAACCACCGACCTCCACGATGTCAACGTGGCGCTCTACCCCTGAGCTAATCGCCCTACTCCCTCAGCCGAGGGCGGCATACGATACTGAAGCCCATGCGGCGGCGCAAGACCCCTAGCCCGCCTTGAGGTCCGACAGTCCCAGACCCTCGAGCCGGATGCGACGAATCTCGTCCCTGAGTCTTGCGGCTTCCTCGAATTCCAGGTCCCTGGCGTGCCTGAGCATCTGTTTTTCGAGCTTCGCCGCCTTTTTCATCAGTTGCGCGGGAGACATGGCCTCATACGCCGGTGCATCTTCAGCGATCCTCCGTCTAGCGCCCCTCGGTGACGGGTACGTCGCCTCCATGATGTCAGAAACCTGCTTGACGATGCTCGCCGGCTTGATACCGTGTTTTTGATTGTGAGCGAGTTGCCTGTCGCGCCGCCGGCTGGTTTCCTCAATCGCTCGCTGCATCGATCCCGTGATTTTGTCTGCGTACAGGATCGCCGTGCCGTGGATGTTCCGGGCGGCTCGACCGATAGTCTGGATCAGCGATCGATCTGACCGCAGGAAGCCCTCCTTGTCGGCATCGAGGATAGCAACGAGCGACACCTCGGGCATGTCGAGACCCTCGCGCAGCAAATTGATGCCGACAAGCACGTCGAAGGCACCGAGCCTGAGATCGCGAATGATCTCGGTGCGCTCGACGGTACCAATGTCGGAGTGCAGGTAGCGCACACGGACCTGGTGCTCTGCAAGGTAGTCGGTGAGATCCTCGGCCATGCGCTTCGTCAGCGTCGTGATCAGTACGCGCTCGTTGGCGGCTACTCGTTGCCGAATTTCAGACAGCACGTCGTCGACCTGGGTCTTTGCAGGCCGAATATCGACGTCCGGGTCGACGAGGCCGGTGGGCCGAACGAGCTGCTCGACCACGTTGTCAGCATGTTCCGTTTCATAGGCCCCGGGTGTTGCCGATGTATAAAGGGTCTGCGGCGACAGTCTCTCGAACTCGTCGAAACGCAACGGCCTGTTATCGAGAGCCGATGGCAATCGAAATCCGTATTGGACGAGCGTCTCCTTGCGTGAGCGGTCACCGCGGTACATACCACCGAGTTGCGGCACAGTGACGTGGCTTTCATCGACGATCAGTAGCGCATCGTCGGGCAGGTAGTCGAACAGGCACGGTGGCGGCTCGCCTTCCTCGCGGCCAGACAGGTAACGCGAGGAGTTTTCGATTCCGGAGCAATAGCCGAGCTCCTTTATCATCTCTAAATCAAATAAAGTTCTCTGCTCAAGTCGTTGAGCTTCAAGAAGTTTATCATTCTCACGTAAGTACGCGAGACGGTCCTTCAGCTCGACCCTGATCTCGTCACAGGCTTGCAACAGCGTTTCCCGGGGCGTTACGTAATGGGTTTTCGGGAAGATCGTCAGCCTCGGCACACGCCGAATGACCTCGCCGGTCAACGGGTCGAAGTAGGACAGCGACTCGATTTCCTCGTCGAAGAGCTCAATCCGCACGGCATCGCGATCCGAATCGGCCGGGAACACATCGATGATGTCTCCCCTCACCCGATAGGTACCTTGCGAGAAGTCCAGTTCATTGCGCTGGTACTGGAGTTCCGCGAGTCGTCTCAGGATGGTGCGCTGATCAATGCGGTCCCCGCGAACGAGGTGCAGGACCATGCTGAAATATGCCTCGGGATCGCCCAGGCCGTAAATCGCGGAGACAGTGGCAACGATAATTGCGTCACGTCGCTCGATGAGTGCTTTGGTTGCCGACAGCCGCATCTGCTCGATGTGCTGATTGATCGAGGCATCTTTCTCGATATAGGTGTCCGAACTCGGAACGTAGGCCTCGGGCTGATAGTAGTCGTAATAGGAAACGAAATATTCAACCGCGTTACGCGGAAAGAACTCCCGCATCTCGCCGTACAACTGCGCAGCCAGGGTCTTGTTCGGCGCCAATATGACCGCGGGACGCTGCACACGTTCGATGACGTTCGCCACCGTGTACGTCTTACCGGAGCCGGTGACGCCAAGCAGTATTTGTCGCGCAAGGCCGTCACTGAGCCCTTCGACGAGTCCAGAGATGGCGGGTCCCTGGTCACCGGCTGGCTGGTAGCTCGAGACGAGCTTGAACTCGTCACGATCATCTACCTTCGACTTCTTGGGCAAGCTTGTCGTTTCACGTACCATTTGGCGTCCACTTCGCGGAGGCAACCAGTGAGTTTATCAGTTTCGCCACGTATGGCTCGGGTGAGGCCGTCACCGACCGGCGCCCTGCTGGCATTGGAGGCAGAGCTTCGGGCACAGGGTCGAGACATCATCAGTCTGGGTGCCGGCGAGCCCGATTTCGACACGCCTCAGCACATCAAGGACGCCGCCTGTCAGGCAATCGCAGACGGCCAGACCAAGTACACGCCGATCGACGGCACTGCGTCACTCAAGGCGGCGATCCAGCGCAAGTTTGCACGCGATAACGGCCTGGACTACGAGATCTCGCAGATCATCGTGACCTCGGGTGGCAAACAGGCTCTCTTCAACCTCTGCCTCGGACTCCTTGCACCGGGTGACGAAGTCGTCATTCCTGCTCCATACTGGGTGTCCTATCCGGACATGGTCCTGCTCGCGGAAGCAGAGCCCGTGGTCGTCGAGACGGGTATCGAACAGGATTTCAAGATGACGCCCGCGCAACTCGGGCAGGCTCTGAACGATAAGACCCGCCTGGTGATACTGAATAGTCCGAGCAACCCTACTGGCGCCAGCTACACGCGGGCCCAATTACAGGCGCTCGGAGCGGTTCTGGCGGACCATCCCGACGTTGTCGTCGTTGCCGACGACATGTACGAGCATATCCACTGGGCCGATGAACCGTTCGTGAGCTTCGCGAGTGCCTGTCCTGAGCTTTTCGACCGGATCGTCACGACCAACGGCGTATCGAAGGCGTATGCGATGACGGGCTGGCGCATCGGTTTTGCGGCCGGGCCGGGTGAACTGATTACGGCGATGAAAACCGTGCAGAGCCAGAGTACGTCGAATGCCTGTAGCGTCTCACAGGCGGCGGCTCAGGTCGCACTGGATGGCGATCAGGCGCCTGTTGCAGAAATGTGCGCCGCTTACAAATCGCGCCATGATTTTGTCGTAGCAGCCCTGAATGACTTGCCCGGTTTCGAATGCCGTGCCGGCGAAGGTACGTTCTACGCCTTCCCACGCGTCACCGAGGCACTGCAGGCCCATGGGCTTCAAAGCGACGCCGAGCTGACCGAGCTGTTGATCAACAAGGCTGACGTCGCCTGTGTGCCGGGAACCGCTTTCGGTGCACCGGGTTATATCAGGATCTCGTTCGCCAATTCCATGGAAATGCTCGAGGAGGCCCTCAATCGCATAAAACGGGTGCTCTCGGCTTGACTTCGCGGGGGGGCTGACCGAAAATTCCGGCCCTCGCGAGCGTGCGGGAATCCTCAAGGATTCCAGACAAATACCATTCCTCGGTAGCTCAGTTGGTAGAGCGGTTGACTGTTAATCAATTGGTCGCTGGTTCGAGTCCGGCCCGGGGAGCCAAAAAATCAAAGGGTTGACGAAGATGTCAGCCCTTTTTCTTTTTCCGAGTTCCTTTAGGTAGCCTATAGGTAGCAAGTAGATTTTCTATCAACGTCGGTCGCTATAGTATTAGACTGGGGGTG
>DAOWGY010000313.1 GCA_030641695.1 Gammaproteobacteria bacterium | reverse complement strand
GGGAGCGGCTCCGACGATTTTCTGATCATCGGCGAGTTGAATGCCTATTCCCAGGAGGCCCCGGTTACCACGATAGAGGCTGCAGGTTACAGTGATCTCATTGAGACATGGGTCGGTACCGGCGTCGCGGGCGGAGCATACTCGTTCAACTTCTTCAGCGAGTCGGGCTCACTGGATCATGCGTTGGCGACTCCTGCCATGGCGGCGAGTGTAATCGGCGCGGCGATCTGGCATATCAATGCGGACGAGCCGCGGGCGCTGGACTACAACGACTTTAACCAGCCGTTGCTTTTCAACCCCGATGAATTCCGTTCCTCGGACCACGATCCTCTACTGGTTGGGCTTTTCGGCGACGATGACAACGACGGAGTGTTCGACGTGGTGGACAACTGTCCCGAAACGGCGATTCCAGAATCGGTACCGACGTCAGGGCAGCTGAAGCCCAACCACTGGGCGCTGACCGACGGTGATTTTGATTTCGACACCATCACGAGGGGCGCGGGCAACGGGCCGATGCAGAGTTACAGCACCTTCGACACCGCCGGCTGCTCGTGCGAACAGATCATCGAGGCTCAGGGCCTTGGGAAAGGACATAGCAAATACGGCTGCAGCATCAGTGTAATGGACGACTGGGTCGAGCTGGTGACTCCATAAGCTATTTATTCTGCAAGCAACAAGATCTGTGACGACAGGGCCACTCTTCGGAGTGGCTTTGTCGTTTTGACAACCCTGCATCGTTAGCTTCGGAAATGCGGTTGGGGTCCAGGCACCAACCGAGCGTGGCAACAGCTACCGAAAAACCTGCTGGAGTCGGCGGATTAACTGAATTCCGATCGCTTATTCCAGCAGGTCCTCAATCTTCTGTCGGCTGACGCAGCTGCATTGCTCAGGTTCAGCCGTGCGCTTGAAACACCGCATGGTCATGTTTTTTGGGCAACGAATGGGCTGAACGTCAAATTCATCGCCGCCACCCTGAGATGCGCAGCCAACTGTCAGCAACGCTGCTGCCAGGATCGCAATTACGGCCGATCTTCCCCGGTTGATGTGCCTTACGCTGTCCATCGATTGTTCCAACATAGCGGGGTTCACTCCGCTTGCTGTACAAAGCATGGCCTCATCGGGGTCGGATTTCCAGTATTCACCCCGATTCTCGACGATCAAATGTGCGCGAATCCAAACCAGTGAATACGGTGGTGCATGTCTGCTTCTTGCGGTTCGCTGCCTGTCGATGGTGATGTTAGAGTTGGTCTATGGGACGTGCGATTATTTTGGTTATGGATTCGTTTGGTATCGGTGCGACGGCCGATGCGGAGCGGTTTGGTGACGTGGGGTCGAACACATTCGGCAACATTGCCAGAGAACGGGCCGCTTCTGACGAAGGACCACTTCGGTTGCCGAATCTGGCGAAACTGGGCTTGTTCGAGGCGGGGCGAGAGAGTGCCGGCGAGTATCCTGCCGGGGCCGATGCCGGGGTCGAGATTATCGGTGCCTATGGTTTTGCCGAGGAATTATCGAGCGGTAAGGACACGCCGAGTGGTCACTGGGAGATTGCAGGGGTTCCCGTGTTGTTCGACTGGGGCTATTTCAGCGACAAGACCGATACGTTTCCGCCCGAGTTGCTGGAGAAGCTGATCGAGCGGGCAGGGTTGCCCGGCGTGCTCGGTAACTGTCACTCATCGGGCACGACGATCATCGCCGAGCTCGGTGACGAGCATGTGCAAAGCGGTAAGCCGATCGTTTACACGTCCGCCGACAGTGTGTTCCAGATTGCGGCCCACGAAGAAGCGTTCGGGCTGCAGCGGTTGTACGACCTTTGCGACATTGCCCGCGAGCTTGTCGATGACTACAACATCGGACGCGTAATCGCGCGGCCATTTGTCGGCGACGGTCCGGAGACCTATGTTCGCACCAGTAACCGCCGTGACCTGACAACGCCACCACACCAGCCGACCGTGCTGGACAAGCTCGTCGAAGCCGGTGGTGAAGTCATCAGCATTGGCAAGATCGCCGACATATATGCACATCATGGAATTACGAAAAAAGTCAAAGCGAGCGGCAACGCCGCCTTGTTCGATGCAACGCTGGACGCGCTGCAGGAAGCGCCTGATCGATCGATCATATTCACGAACTTCGTCGACTTCGACATGCTCTACGGGCACCGCCGCGATGTGCCCGGGTATGCGGCGGCGCTCGAGTACTTCGATGCGAGATTGCCGGAGCTTCTGGACGTGATGCCTGCGGACGATATATTGATCATCACCGCCGACCATGGCTGCGATCCGACCTGGGAGGGATCGGATCACACCCGCGAACACATTCCGGTGCTGGCCTACGGTGCTGGAATCGAGCCTGGTTCGCTTGGCAAACGCGAGAGTTTCGCCGACATAGGCCAGAGCCTGTCGACGTTTTTCGGCCTCGCGCCGATGGACTACGGAACGAGCTTTATTTGACTGTTGGAGCGGTTCTCGAACCGCGAAGCGCGCTAGCGCCGCGTACGGTGCTCCTGCCGGTCGCGCTTCGAGAGGCGCTCCAACGCGATCAATCCCAGCAACAACAAGAACAGGGCTGATGGACTGCCACCACCACTGTCTTCAACCACGCCCACGTTGACCGTCGCATTGGCGCTGTTGTTCGACGGATCAGCGTCCGCCTCGATCGATGACAATGATACGCCAACGGTCTTGCCACCTTCGGTTAACGCCGTTACGCCGACACTGAGTGTCGAACTCGACTGCGCAGCGAAAGTCGCGGCCACACAGTCGACCTGGCTGGTCGTCACCGTGCAGGTCCCGATGGACCAGCTCGCACTGTCCGCACGCAGGCCGGCTGAAAGCGAAATATTCAATGTAACGCCGGTCGCATCCAGGATCGACGTGTTGTCGAGCGTGGCAGAAACCGTCGTACTCTGGTCCAGGTTGATTTGTTGGGCCGGCGGCGCGTTCACGACCAGGTTGACGGCAGGATTAACCGTCAGCAATGCTGTGTCCTGATCGTTTTCGGACCTCTCATCGACATCGGCCGTAACAGTGGCGATAAAGGTGCCAACCCCACCCGCGGTCGTGTCCGACGTCAGTGTTACGGTTGCTGTCGAAGATCCGTCAACGGTGCCGATCACACAGTTCACGACACCGCCGCCGTCCATGCAGCTGCCAACCGACGCAGCCGCAGAGACCAGCGAGATGTTGCTGGGCAATGTGATGTCGGCGTTAACGTTGGTCGCCTGCGAGGCGCCGGCGTTCGTGAAATCGAATGTCACCGTGGCCGTATTGCCGAGCAAGATCGTCGGGTCGGAACCGTTCAGGCTGACGCGCATGTCGACGGTGGGCAATGGCGTGATGCATGAAGCGGCGGCGATGTCGTCCGCCATCTGGTCTTTGCTGCACTGAGAGAACTGGCTGCTGCCGTTCAGGCTCGCGGCCATGATAAAAGTATTCGGCGCATTTTCGCAGGCTGACCCGGGCACTGCATCGTGCGGCGCGCCGAAGTTATGACCGATTTCATGGGCGGCAATCAGGCTGTCAAAGGTCGCGTTGCCGTTGCCTTCGCTGAGGCCTGCACCGAACCGTTGCCGGCAAAGCGCGCCCGTGAATGCGATGCCGACCGTGGAGTTGTTGGCGCCTACTACGTCTTTTCCCGTCCACAGATGAGTCAGGCCGTTGGCATTTTGAGTGGCATTGGCATTGCGGTACGCAGCGACCTCATCGAGCAACAGACTGGCATCCACCTCGTCCGTAAACGGATCCGCGGCATCCGTTGCGAATGTCTCGATGACAGGCACATTGATCTGAATGCCGATCTCTGCGCTGTAAATGCCGTCGACGTTATTGAGCCGCGTGACGATTTCCGTATCGGAGTTCGCACCGTGCCGGCCGAAAAATTCG
>DAOWGY010000256.1 GCA_030641695.1 Gammaproteobacteria bacterium | reverse complement strand
CGGGATCGACGTCACCATCACGCGTCTGTATTTCGGCTACACTTTCGAGAGCGCGGATTATCATGAATTCGGTATCGGCGGCGGGCTGCACCGGCTCGATATCAGCGCCTTTATCCGCGGCACGGCGATCATTAACAATAATCCACCCGAGGTGATCGAGCGGCGCGTGTCAACGACCGGCCCTTTGCCCAACTTCGGTGGCTGGTACACCCGCTCCTTGTCGAAGAATCTGGCGGTTAACGTTCGTCTGGACTGGTTGTCGGCTAACATCGACAAGTATGACGGCACGATCATCAATGCCGCGCTAGGACTGAACTATGCTTTTTCCAGGCATTTCGGCGTCGGTTTGGCCTACAACTATTTCGAGCTCGACCTTGGTATCACGGACGACAACTGGAAAGGGTACACGGAGTCGCGTATTGATGGTGCGTTCGTGTACCTGAGCGCTTACTGGTAAGTGAACAGGTCCCGTACCCGGGGCCTGCGTATTGCTCAGCTTGCCTCGGCCAGTCGATTCTGCACTGCGCCTTTCCCGACTCCGCTCAGGCGATCGTCAGTATGACGGCGCCGCGACACTCGCCCCGCTCGATGACCTCATTGCCTGCAGCGATCTCATCGAGTGGCATCGTGTGAGCGATACGGTGCTGTAGCCAGCCTTCCTTGAGCGCATTGTTGATGTCGGCAATGGCATGGTCTTTGGCGCTGTCCGGCATTGCGTAGACGATGATCATGCGAATCGTCAGGTCCTTGTACATCATCCGGACGAACGGCAACGTCGGTTTCGGCTCCTCGGTTGACGCATAGGTCGCGATCGTTCCGCCGATCCGCAGCACTTCGACGGATACCGGCAGATTGGCGCCGAACTCGACGTCGACGACGCGGTCGATGGGCTGGCCCTTGTTGGCTTTGAGAACGGCTTTCGCAAAGTCGTCGTCACGATGATTGACGACATGATGAGCGCCAGCGCTCGCGCATGTCTCGGCATCTTCAGGATTGCTTGCCGTCGCGATGACGGTTGCGCCGGCCCGGCTGGCCCATTGCACGGCGTAGAATCCGACGCGACCCGCGCCGCCGGTGACAAGTATCGTCTGGCCGTCGACGTCACCATCCGCGAACACGGCCCGGTGTGCGGTCATGACGGGAATACCGAGGGAGGCGCCAACATCAAAACCGGCATTCTTCGGCAGGCGCGGCGCACAATTGCTGCTGATCGCGAGCTGCTCGGCCGCTGTGCCGAAACGGCGGCCATATTGCGCCTGGAATACCCATACGCGTTCGCCGATGCGGCTCTTGTCGACGCCGTCACCGATCGCCTCAATGATGCCTGCGCCGTCGCTGTTGGGAATTACAAAACCGCCGTCGAGCAGGTTCGGGAACGAACCGGCGCGTTTCTTGACATCCGACGGGTTGATGCCGCTGGTATGCATGCGCACGAGCACCTCACCCGGGCCCGCTTGCGGAGCGTCGAGGTCTCCCAAAGTGAGCACCTCGCTTGCTGCGCCGAACTCCTCAAACCACGCTGCACGCATTGTCACGGTTGCCTAGCGCGGATCGGCAAGGGGTATCGCGACGGCGAGTGCGGCATCCACCTCGGCCTGCACCTTGTTTTCGAGCTGGTACAGACGTGTCGCTTTGATGCCGCTCATGATCTTGGTGAACTCCGCGAAGTATTTCTGCCGGTGCTGCTGGATCTGGATCTGCACTTCGAAGTACTTTTTCATCAACCGAATCGCATCGTCATCGGAGAGATCGGCATCATAGTAGCGCTCGACGTATTCCGCCACGATCTGCAGGTAACGGTCGTTGATGACCCGCATTTCCGCGCTATAGCGCTCGTACAACGGCCAGAAGGCTTGCTTCTCGTCCTCGTTGAGCATCATCTCGTCGCGCAGGATCTGCCTGAATTCTGACCGGATCATTGTCTGTGCCTGGCGAATTTTCTCCGTGATCGGCACGTCATCCTGTTGCGCAATGGCGGGTACCGGCACAACGGCAAGGAAAAAAGCGGTTGCTATGGCGCAGCGGATCAATTGGCTCATGGTGGCGGGCTCCGGTATCTTTGCGAGTCTGCGAGTAGCGCAGTCTACCATCACGCGCGCGCCAGGAACCCTCGTTGACAAATGACTGCGGATCGAAGTAACCAGGTACTGCGCCTGCCCAGGAGGCATTCGCCGAGAGCCGATTCCCCGCCCGATCCCGAGCGGGGCGCGCGTCTTGAGCGATTGCAGTCGATGCGTGGCGCAATCGTCGCCAGCCTGATTGTGGTTATCGTTTTCAGTGCCGCGTGGGCGATGCTCTCGGTCGCCATCGGCCGCGTGTTTCCGTGGATGACGCTGCTGCTGGCATTGCTCATCGGGCTGGCCGTTCGCCGCGCTGGCCGCGGCCTGGACTGGCGTTTTCCCATGGTAGCGGCGTTCGCCGCTGTAGGCGGCGCGCTGGTCGGCAACGTCGTCGTCGCGGCGGCATTCACTGCAGCGGAGTACGAGACCGGCACACTGACCGTCCTTCGTGCAGTCACGTCGATGACCTGGCCCGTGTTTTTCGACGAAGTCATCACGGCTGCAGACTTCATCTACGCGCTATTCGGGGCGGCGCTGGCTGCTTTTTACGCCAACCGCCGGCTGAACAGGGAGCAGTACGCTTGTCTGCGCGCCTGGCAACAGGAGCAAAGCCGTGGCGGATAAACTCGAAGCGCGCTCCAGCGCCAGGCTCAAACCGGCATCAGTAATTCATGCTTCTCGATGGCCCGGCCCGTCAGAGACGCAAGCTGTTTGCTGACGAAGTGTTCGACATCCTCGAATGCGCCAACGATGCCCAGAAAGTAGGGTGGATCGCGGCGCAGCAACGCCCAGTTGCCCGTAGAGATAATACGTACGAGGTGGGTGATGTTGCTGCGGATTGCCTCGATGTAAGGATTTTGACCTTCGTAGAGGACTTCGATATAGCGATAAGCACGGTTGAACTTCAGGTTCAGGCGATCGCGCATGACTTGTTGATAAAAGATCGGTGTTTTCTGTAACAGGTCCTGTCCCGATTTGTATCGCACCATGTATTCGCCGGGCCTGGCGTTTTCGACGGCGACGCCGCCCAACACGAACTCCTTATACAGGCGGTCTCGGCATTTCTCGAGATAGCAGCGGTCCGCAATCTGTGAAATCAGGTCCGCGGTACCGAGCAGGTGGCCGCAAATGATATCGCGCGGATCCTCCAGCTCGATCTCGACGAGATCGAGTTCGTAGCCTGTGAAGTGGACAATCATGCTCGCGATGCCGGAATCCTTCGCGAGGCCGAGTTCAGGCAAATAACTGCGCAGGAAACCGGCGCTGCGGGAGACGTGGTACAAGGTGAATTCAGCGCCGTTAACAAAATCGGCGTCACGCTCTTCGTGACGAATGTATCCGGAATCGTGAAACAGTGACGTAATGATTGCCATTTGAGCGCGATGCGCTCCGAGACGATCCGACTGCTCGACACTGCGCTCGTAGCCGGCGACGAGACGCGCCAGCGCCAGCGTCATATCGAGCGT
The DNA here is from genome assembly GCA_030641695.1 of Gammaproteobacteria bacterium. Lineage (GTDB taxonomy): Bacteria > Pseudomonadota > Gammaproteobacteria > Steroidobacterales > Woeseiaceae > UBA1847. Next base: position 8,425 of record DAOWGY010000256.1, on the reverse strand, counting down.
GTGTTGCATGTCGTGATATGTCGTGTCGCAGCCGAGATAGCCGGGATAGCGACCCGTGAACAGGCGCTCGAAATCGTAGAATGCGAGCCAGAGCTTGTCGAACGAGGCGCCCGGAAAGGTTTCTGCAAACAGCTCCCACACAGCATTGCGCACGTCAACCGGATTGCTGACTTGCACTGTATCTGTCACGTCGTAATCGTTACGCCGATCCTGAGACACGAGACCTTTCTTATTCTTGTTTGCCGCATCCCCCGCTGTCCGATTGTGTTCGGGGTCAGTCATGCCGTCCCCCTGACAGCGACACGAATCCGTTTACACGCGGGAGCACAAGCGTCAATGATACACGGGACGTTTGCGGCAATTCGGACGATATTCCACAATATGTCATGTTCGCTGCGGCGATACCCTTGGGGCCCCGGTGTGCTTCGAGGCAGGCGCTACGGGGAGAATTCAGCGATGACCGGCGTATGGTCGGAGGGCCGCTCCCAGCTTCTCGGCTCCCGATCGATGTAGCTTTTCGAGCAGCGTCCGGTCATAGCAGGGCTGGTAAGAATCAGGTCGATGCGCAGTCCCGCGTTACGCTGAAAGCCCGCCCTTCGATAGTCCCACCAGCTGAAACTTTTTTCGGGCTGATCGAACTCGCGAAATACATCGGTCAGACCCAGGTCCAGCAGTTCTCTCAATGCCGCACGTTCAGGCGGGCTGCAGAGAATCGCCTCTCCCCACTTCTCGGCATCATAAACGTCCTCGTCGGCGGGCGCGATGTTGAAATCGCCGAGGACGACGAGTTTTTCATGTTGCTCGAGCTGAATGGCGAGGTAATCGCGCAAGCTACGCAGCCAGCTCAACTTGTAATCGAATTTCTCGGAGCCGACTTCGGAACCGTTCGGCACGTACAGGTTGATCACGCGTATGCCACCAATCGTTGTTGCGAGCACGCGTCGCTGCGGGTCGTCGAAGCCCGGGATTTCGAGGTCGGGGTCTGCGGGTTCCTGCTTGCTGATAACGGCAACGCCGTTATAGGTCTTCTGTCCGTTGGCAAGCGAACGATAGCCTGCCGCGGCAAGCTCGTCCCGTGGAAACATCTCGGTAAGCTGCTTGATTTCCTGCAGGACGAGGACGTCGGGTTCGGTGGCGGAGAGCCACTCGAGGACGTGCGGTAATCGCACCTTCATCGAGTTGACGTTCCACGTTGCGATCTTCACGAGCTGAGTATTCCGCTCTGGCGCAATAGTGCGTCGATGTCGGGCTTACGGCCACGGAACTCGATGTAGGCCTGCATGAAGTCACGACTACCGCCTACTTCGAGGATCTCGCGACGAAAACGGCCAGCGGTTTCGCTGTCGAAGATGCCCGCTTCCTGGAACGCAGCGTATGCGTCGGCAGCGAGAACTTCCGCCCACTTGTAGCTGTAATAACCGGCGGCGTAGCCGCCCGCGAAGATGTGCGAAAAGCTGTGCGGCAGGCGGTTGTACTCCGGGTGACGAATCAACGACGCCTCCTCACGCACCTCGTGCAGTATCTCGAGTGCGGCGAGTTCGACCCCGGGTTCGTACTCCGTATGCAGCCTGATGTCGAAGAGCCCGAGCTCGATTTGTCGCATCATTGCCAGTGCGGCGCCGGTGTGGCGGCTATTTTCGAGCTTGTCGAAGAGGGCGCGAGGTAGCGGCTCGCCGGTATCGGCGTGTTGCGAACATCGTTCGAGCACGTCGAAGCTCCAGGCAAAATTTTCCATGAACTGGCTGGGCAATTCGACCGCGTCCCACGGTACACCGTTGATGCCGGCGATGCTCGGATAATCGATACGCGTCAGCAAATGATGCAGCATGTGGCCGAATTCGTGGAACACGGTCACGACATCGTCATGCGTCAACAGCGAGCGGCCATTTTCGTCGGGAGGCGAAAAATTGCAGACTAAATAACCAACCGGCAACGTGGCCCTGCCATTCAAATTCTTGCGGTTGATGCAGTCGTCGACCCAGGCGCCCGTGCGTTTGCCGCTGCGGGCGAACAGGTCCGAGTAAAAACCGCCGATGGCCTCGCCATCACTGTTTTGCACCGCGTAGTAGCGAGCATCGTCATGCCAGGTAATGACGCTCTCGTCGCGTTCGAGGGTGACACCGTAAAGCTTGCTGGCAAGGTTGAAGAGTCCACCGACGACGGTCGCCGCCGGAAAGTACTGACGTAATTCCTCGTTTGAAATGGAGAATTTCTCTTGCTTGAGCTTCTCCATGTAGAACGACATATCCCATGGTTCGATTGCCATGCCGGCAAAGTCACGCAGCTCGTGCAGTTCTTTTTTCGCCGCCTCGCGCGAGTGCGACGCGAGCTCACGAAGAAATCCGACGACCTCGTCGGAGGTCTCGGCCATTTTCGTGGCCAGCGAATAGCCGGCGTAGTTGTCGAACCCGACCAGCGCTGCGGCTTCATGACGTAGCGCGAGGATCGCCTCGATATTGGCGCTGTTGTCCCATTGCGTGGTCGCGCTCTCGTCCGAAGCCCGCGTCACCCAGGCGTGATACAGGCTTTCTCGTAAACCGCGATTCTCGGCATGGGTCATGACGGCGTGATACGTCGGGTAGTCGAGCGTTAGCAGCCAGCCGCCCCGTTCCTGTTTCGCTGCGTCTGCTTCGGCGCGCGCCAGCGCTTGCGCCGGCAGGCCGTCGAGCTCGGATGCGTCATCGATGTGCAGGGACCAGGCGTCGGACGCGTCCTGGATGTTGTGATCGAAATCAGCCTGTGTGGCGGCAAGGCTCTGCATGATCTCCTTAAAGCGCGCCTTGTCCGCGTCGGGCAAATCGACACCGGCGAGGCGGAAATCCCGCAGCGCATGCGCGACGGCACTCCTGCGCGACTCGCTGACATCCGCTGGCAAACCGTTGTCGACGCGCGCATACGCCTTCTGCAACCGGGCGTTCTGTGATATTTCGGTGCCGTACTCGGTCAGTATCGGCAATGCGGCATTGTAGGCATCGCGCCACTCGCGCGAGCCGAGCACGCCCTGCAGATGACTCACCGGAGACCAGACACGCGACAACTCATGCTCCATGTCTTCGAGAGGGGCGACGAGCGAATCGAAGTCGGGGTCTGGTGTACTGTCCAGCAACTCGTCAAGCTTGCTACGCTGGGCCGCGATCAGTTGCTCGAGCGCCGGCAACACGTGATCCGGAGTGATGTCGGCAAAACGCGGCAGTGACGAAGTGTCCAGTAATGGGTTGCTCATCGGTGTGATTGATATCCTTTTCTCGCGCTGGATAGTAGCACTGTTAGAACGGTTCTCGAACCGTGATCCGTTGGAGCGTCTTTGGAGGCGCGAAGGGTTTGACGCAAAATCGTGCAAGATTTCGCCTAAGCTCAGTCGCGCTTCAAGGCCGCTCTCGCGCATCCATGCGCTTCGCGGCATAAGGTCGTCGTGACCAAAAAGCGCTCCAACAGGGAGAGAGGTTTGACAAAAGAATACGACTTGCTGGTCATCGGTGGCGGCAGCGGCGGACTCGCGCACGCGCAACGTGCGGCCGAGTATGGTGCGAGCGCGGCGGTGATCGAGTACGGGCCATTGGGTGGCACTTGCGTGAACGTCGGCTGTGTGCCGAAAAAGATCATGTGGTACGCGGCAGAGCACAGCCACCATCTGCAACACGCCGCCGATTACGGTTTCAATATCGATGTCAGGGGGCACGACTGGGCGGCGCTCAAATCCCGCCGCGACGTCTATGTCAAACGCCTGAACGATATCTACGAGAACAACCTCGATAAACGTGGCGTCGAATACATCACCGGTGCGGCGAGATTCATCGACGCGAATACCGTGGCTGTCGGTGACGATGAGTATCGTGCCGAGCGCATTGTCGTGGCCACGGGCGGGCGGCCGATCGTTCCGCAAATCCCGGGCGCAGAACATGGCATTACCTCCGATGATTTCTTCGATCTCGATGAACGACCGCAACGCGTGCTCATCGCCGGTAGTGGCTACGTTTCGGTCGAGCTGGCGGGCATCTTCAATGCACTCGGTAGTGAAGTGCAGGTGGTGGTTCGCAAAAAAGGCATAGTCCGGAGTTTCGATTCGATGCTTTGTAGTGAGCTCATGGCGGCGACGCGCGACAGCGGTTTTCCGATCGAAACAGGCGTCGTCCCGGCGGGCGCCGAGAAAACAGTCGATGGCATCGTACTGATCAGCGAAGATGGCCGCCGCTTCGGGCCCGTCGACTGCCTGCTGTGGGCGGTCGGCCGCGCGCCGAACACCGACGGCCTGGAGCTCGGGAAGGCGGGCGTCGAATCCGATTCAAGCGGGTTCGTCCCGGTCGACAAGTACCAGCAGACTAATGTCGAGCATATCTGCGCGATCGGTGACGTAACCGGTGCACAGGCTTTAACACCGGTCGCCATCGCTGCGGGGCGGCGCCTCGCTGACCGTATTTACGGGGGCATGGAGGGACGTCACCTCGACTACAAAACGATACCAACGGTCATCTTCAGCCATCCGCCAATGGGTACGGTCGGGCTGACCGAAGACGAGGCGCGAGCCGAGTACGGTGACGACGTCAAGGTCTACACGACAGGGTTTACGCCCATGTATTACGCGTTAGGCGACAAGAAGCAACGGTCGGTCATGAAGCTAATCACGGTGGGCGACGACGAACGTGTCGTGGGCTGCCACGTGATCGGTGACGGGGCCGACGAGATGATGCAGGGATTTGCCGTTGCAATCCGTATGGGGGCGACGAAGAAAGACTTTGATGACACCGTCGCGATTCACCCGACGAGCGCCGAAGAACTCGTCACTATGCGCTGATCGACATCTGCTTCAGCACGGCTTTCGTGTCCGGGCGAACGCCGCGCCAGATGTGAAACGATTCGGCGGCCTGTTCGACGAGCATGCCCCAGCCCATTACCGAATGAGCGGCGCCGTGGTCGCGAGCCCAGATACTGAATGGCGTCGGCTTGATGCCGTAGGACAGATCGTAACAAAAGGTCTTTTCCGACACGGCCGCCGCCGGATACGGTGGTGTCTCGCCTTCCAGACCTGCCGATGTTGCGTTGATGATGAGGTGATAGGACTCGGAAACCGGGATGACGTTGAAACGGCAGGCGGTTACCGGACCCATTCTCTCGAAACGTTCGACGAGGTCTTCGGCGCGCTTAAGCGTGCGATTCGCGATACGCAATGTTCGAGGCCGCATTTCAAGCAGCGGCCCTACAATGCCCCGTGTGGCGCCGCCCGCACCGAGAATGAGGATGTTCGCGCTATCGAGATTCAGCCCGAGATTGACGACGAGGTCGCGTAACAGGCCGATGCCGTCGGTATTGTCGCCGAAGATTTCGCTGTCCTGAAACGCCAGCGTGTTGACGGCTCCAGCTGTACTGGCGCGCTCACTCAGTTGATCCACAAGCCTGCAGACGGCGCGCTTGTGCGGCACCGTGACATTGAGTCCTTTGCCGCCGGTGCGCTGGAACTGGCGTACGGCCTCCTCGAGTTTCTCGGCGGTGACACGCAGCAATTCGTATTGCAGGCTCTGCCCGGTTTGCAGGGCGAACAGGCGGTGGATGACAGGCGACCGGCTGTGCGACACCGGGTATCCCATCACACCGTAGCGGTCGACCGTTACCGTGCCAGTTACCAAGGCTGCTTGTCCACGAGGCAGTATACCTATTCGTTCAGCCAGCGAGCCGCTTGCAGCGCGAAGTACGTGAGAATCGCGCTGGCTCCGGCACGCTTGATACAAAGGAGCGACTCGAGCACCGATTTTTTCTCATCGAGCCAGTTGTTGCCTGCCGCTGCCTTGAGCATCGCGTACTCGCCGCTGACCTGGTAGGCGAACGTCGGCACGCCGAATTGGTCTCGTACACGCCGCACGATATCGAGGTATGGCATCGCGGGCTTGACCATGACGAAGTCAGCGCCCTCATCGAGGTCGAGAGCAACCTCCCGAAGCGCCTCGTCGCTATTGGCGGGCGCCATCTGGTAAGTCGATTTGTCGCCGCCCGCGAGGTTCGCCGCGGAACCGACCGCGTCGCGAAACGGGCCGTAGAAGCAAGACGCGTACTTCGCGGCATACGCGAGTATCAGTGTGTGGCGATGGTCTTGCGATTCCAGCGCGCTGCGGATAGCGCCGATGCGGCCGTCCATCATGTCAGACGGTGCAACGATATCCGCGCCGGCGTCCGCATGGGACAGGGCCTGGCGCGCAAGCATCGCGACAGTCTCGTCATTCAGCACATAGCCCGCGTCGTCGATGATGCCGTCCTGGCCATGGGTGGTGTAGGGGTCCAGCGCAACGTCGGTGATGACCGCCAGGTCCGGGTACTCACTCTTGATCGTGCGCACCGTGGTCTGCACGAGGCCATCAGGATTCGCACACTCGGCGCCGTCGAGGCTCTTCTTTCCCTCATCGATAACGGGAAACAGCGCGACAGCCGGGATTCCCAGCTTGACGGCTTCGGACAGCTCTTTGAGCAGGCGGTCCACGCTGTGCCTGTTAATGCCTGGCATAGACGGTACCGCTTCGGCGCGTTTTTCGCCCTCCAGCACGAAAACCGGGTAAATTAGATCATCGGTGGATAGCCCCGTTTCCGCGACCAGCCGGCGCAGGGTGCCAGTGCGGCGACTGCGCCGCATGCGAACTCGGGGGAACTGACCGTGGCTTGGTGTACTCATAGCTAATCAGAATAAGAACGAAGATTGCTTTATTTTCCCTGTATTTAGGGTGTGTTTCCACGCCTTAATCACAGTTTTCCTCAGAATCAGTAATAAAACCAGAGTGGGGCGGGTCAACTCGTATGAATAGCAACAGTGCCGCAGTGGCCAGACGGCGGAGATTTGACGATCTCGTGGGCGTATTCCACCAGGACATGTACCGCTATGCGGCCTGGCTCTGCCGGGACAGGACGATAGCCGAAGATATCGTGCAAGAGGCGCTGTTGCGGGCCTGGAAGTCGCTGGATTCGCTACGCGAAGACGCGGCCGCCAAGCACTGGTTATTGACGATCGTGCGCCGGGAAAATGCGCGCTACTTCGAGCGTCGGCGCCTGGAAACCGTCGACGTCGACAACCTGACGCCGTCGCAGCAGGCGTTGCTCGCAGAGCAACCGGACGACCAGCTCGACGATATGCGTGATGCGATATACAGGCTGGATGACGATTACCGCGAGCCGCTCGTGTTACAGGTCCTGATGGGATACAGCACGAACGAGATCGCAGAGCTCATGGGGCTCAAGCAAGGTGCAGTACTGACGCGATTGCACCGCGCTCGCCACAAGCTCAAGGACAAAATGCAAGATGAGGACGCTTGAGGGCGACCAATAGAGCGGCTAATTGAAACGAACTGATGAACTGCAAAGACTACAAACAAGCGATTGCCACGGACCCGTCGTACAACGGCGGCGAGGTGCATGTTGCAGAGTGTGCGGCCTGCCAGGCCTATCGCGATGACATGCAGGCGCTCGAGCGAAAGATCGAAAAAGCGCTGGCGCTCAAGGTGCCCGAACTGCGGATACCGGAGCTTGCCGATATCGATACGAAAAACGTCGTGACGCTGCCGGCGCGGCGCCGCTTCACGACGCCAACCTGGTTGGCTGTTGCTGCGACGGTCGTCGTTGCGGCGTTCGTCGGCATCCGGATGTACGGTAACGACGTGACGTATCCGTCGCTGTCGGCAGAGATACTGGCGCATCTTGACCATGAGCCCTATGCATTGCGGGTCACGGATGTGCCCGTCAGCGATAAAAAACTTACCAGTGTCGTGCCGGCGTCGATTGCGAACCTGAATCACGACGCGGGCCTGATCACCTACGCACAGACCTGCGTAATCAACGGTAAGGATATCCCGCACCTCGTCATCCAGGGGAAGCGCGGACCTGTAACAATATTGCTGATGCCCGATGAGATGGTCGACGGCGCCGTGGAGCTCCATGGAGAGAGTATCAATGGAGTCATCCTGCCGGTTGGCAGAGGCAGCATTGCGATCATCGGTGAGAGCGATGAAAACCTGCAAGACATACAAAAGAGTGTTGTGAATTCGGTGGTATGGGACACCTGAGGTCCCGCATGACCGTGTGTTGAATGCCCGGTCTAGGGCAGACTATTAGGAGAGAAAACCATGTCAGATCGAAAAGTAGTAAAACCTGTTGCATTGGCCGTAGGCGCTGCCCTGGCCAGCTCGTTTGCAATTTCCGGCGTTGCAGCCGCCGACACCATCGATAATCCGTTCGCGATGTCGACGCTGAACGCTGGCTACATGCTCAGTGCCGGCGAAGGCTCTTGCGGCGGCGACAAGGAAGGCAAGGGTGATGAAGGCTCTTGCGGCGAAGGTTCCTGTGGTGGTGATAAGGAAGGCGAAGGCAAGGACGGTGGTGAAGGTTCTTGTGGCGGCGATAAGGAAGGCGAAGGCTCTTGTGGCGGCGACAAGGAAGGCGAAGGCTCTTGTGG
>DAOWGY010000021.1 GCA_030641695.1 Gammaproteobacteria bacterium | reverse complement strand
TCTCGCTTGCCGTTTTGAAATGCTCGGCGATGATCTCCATCCCTTCTTCGCGCTTGCCCGGTTTGAACTGGATAAAGGTCATACTGATGTACTTGGCGTCTTCGCCCCAGGTTTCCGGGCCGCCATCAGTGTCATCTTGTGCACTGGCTGGTGCGACAAACAGAAACAGCAGAGCAGTAACGGCAGTTAGCCTGCCGCAAAGAGTCGTAGCTTTCATTTATTTTCCCCTATGCTTATTGTTGGCGACTGAGCATTGAATGTTCAGTATCACGAAGGTGCGACCGTTGTTGTTTCTTATGCAGCGCACCCGGTGCGAAGAGCATAGACGAAGGGGCGTCTCGATGAAAGCGAGCTTGATTGCTTTGTTGTCGTTGTGTGCTGTCGTTTGCAGTGCGTCGCCTAAATACCTGAGCCCGACCTAGTCGCTTGATTTCGGTGTTCGGTCTGTAATCCTGACGGTCGCAAGATCGCCACTTGCTCTGAGCTCTCGCATACGCTTTGCCTGCATTGCGAGGTCTGCTTCCACCTTTTCGCGCAATACCTGGAACTTCGGTTCGTGACGAACGGATTCGAGATTCGGATCGTGCCGGAGGTGATACCAGGACAGCACTCTCCAGCCCTGGTCTATTGCCTGGCTTAGTGCGTCCACAGCCTGGTCCGTGCGATTCTGAGTGGCATAGATACGTGCGTCAGCGATCCAGTACCCGACGGTACCGAGGCGCGACATGGTCCTGGTCGTTTCCAGACCGCGTTGCAGCAGTTCATCAGCTTTGTTTTGCTCTCCAAGCTGCACATACACGTAGGCAAGATCAATAGCCGCGAAGAGATTGAATGCGTTGACGTTCGGTGGATCCGAATCGACGAGTTCCGGATGCGCTCTCGCGTAACGCGCTCGCGCCACGTCGTAACGACCTGCCACCAGGTCGGCATTGCGCAGAAAATGCAATCCGTCCCGCGATTGCGGATAGGCTTCCAACAGCGCCCTTGCGCTTTGTTGCGTGACTGCATCATCGCCCAGGTAGACGCTGCGCAACATTTGCGCATACAACGAAAAGAACGTGTCCGGACCAAGTTGCATGCCACGCTCTATCCACACATTGGCACTCTCCGGGTCGCCGAGTTCGAGGTAGGCGATCGCCGGTACGGCTTGGGCGTTGGGGCTCATCGCGTCGTTCTCTGCCGCCTTGTGATACCAGACCAGCGACTCGTCAACCTGTCCGTAGACAAGATAGTGAATGGCGGCAATGTACACGTATGCAAAAGCGTGCTGTGGCTCGATGTCCACGACACGCAGGTATTGCGCCATTGCATCGTCGAAGCGGCCGGCCTCGTCGTAGTGGCGCGCAACATCGAAATTCAGTGTTGCGGAGAACGGGTCAAGCTCGAGGGCCCGCTTCGCGAACACAAGTCCTTCCTCGTTTCTGCCCTGGAGCCAGCGCAGACGGCCGTAAAGACGATAGCTACGCGCGTAGCCCGGGTGCATTTCGATTGCTTTTTCGTACGCTTGCTCCGCGGCCGGGAGTCTGCCTTGTTGCTCTCGTAGAAGTCCCAGGGTTGCGTATGCCTCACCCAGACTTGGGTCCAGCTCGAGTGCCCGCGCGAGCGGTGGCTCAGCCAGCACTGTGCTTTCCGACGAGGGCATAGCGCCGTAAAAATTTGCGCTGAGAGTCAGGTAAGTATCGGCCAGCGCGAGATGGGCCAGCGCGAAAACCGGATCGAGTTCGATAGCCGTTGTGAAAAAGCCGAGAGCGCTGTTCAGGGATTCGACAGACTCGATTTCAGCCTGTTGCCTGCCTCTCAGGTATGCGGTATACGCGTCGGTATTTCTTGTCGGTTCCGACAACAACCGTGAGCTCTCACGTGGCGTCAGCGTTGTGCGAAGCTGAGCTGCGATCGACTCCACGATGTCCGTCTGAATCGAAAACACGTTGCTGGCTGTCATGGTTCTGTCGTAGGTCGAGGCCCACAGGTGTTCGTCCGAGGACGAATCGATCAACTGAACATTTACTCGCAACCTGTCCCCGGCACGCTGGACGCTGCCTTCGAGTATCCTGCCTACGCCGAGTTCGCGACCGATTTCGGGTATTGCCTTCGTCGAATTGCGATAGCGCTCAGTCGACGTTCGGGAAATCACCTTGAGAGCGGCAATCCTGGACAGACTGGTCAGCAGGCCATCCTGTATGCCGATCGCCAGGAAATCGGCGGGGGATCGATCTGCGCTCAGGTCCGCAAAGGGCAGGATCGCGATTGATTTTGGATCGAACCGAGCGGTAGTGATGTTGTCCGTTTCCGACGTACGCAGATCGGTGATCTTCGACCCGATCCCGAACAGCGTCGCACCGATCAGTACTACGAGCGCGCCGAGAATCAGGTAATCAGTACGATGCAGCGACAGATCGGTTGGCAGCTGACTTGCAGTCGCATGCACGAGGCGGCCGCCGACGAAATCATATCGCCAGCCAATGACGAGCGCGATCGGAAACCCGACCATTGCGCCGATCCAGATGAAGCGCAGTGCTTCCGGGCGAATGCCCCAGCTCGCAAACACGAGGTCGGCGACCTGCAAAAACATCCAGGCGCCGATCACATACAGGCCAGCCACGCGAAATACGCGGCGCCGGCGAAGCTCCGAAACCAGTTTGGCGAGCTTGCCCACGGACAGTCCCCCCGGTAGCTACTTTCAAGGATAGCAGCTGGGCGGCGCGTTCGCCCCGGGGAGGGTCGCGCCAGTACTTCTTCGTGCATGGCGCGATCGACCTTGACGCCGGCTGCAGCGCGACTCGTCAGGTAAGAGAATCGACCGGACAGAAAGAGCTATAATTAATAACTTGGCGAAACTCCGCGCGGCAACAACGTCATGATTCCGTCACGCCTGACCCGAATACTGCAAGAGGCACGACGACGGCGTGTGTTCGGCGTCTTGGCGCTCTACATCGTCGGTGCCTGGGTCATATTGCAGGCGGCCGACCTGGCATTTCCGGGTTGGCACGTTCCGGAATCGGCGATCCGATTCGTCTGGACGGGCGCCATCCTGTTGCTCCCGTTAGCCATAGTGTTCGGATGGTACTACGACATCACCGCGCAGGGCGTCCAGCGCACGCCCGCGATCGCAGACGCGGCCAGCACGCCACTCAACAGATTCGATTTCATCGTTCTCTCCTTGCTGACAATTGTTGTGGCCGGAGTCGGAGTCGGCGTTGTCGTCAAGGTGCTGGACAGTCGCTCGATTGACGCGACGTGGGTCGCCGAAAGGGAAATACCACCGAACTCGATCGCTGTCTTGCCGTTCGTTAACATGAGCGACGACGAGAGCAATGAATATTTTAGTGATGGCATCTCGGAACAGTTGCTGAATGAACTGTCACGCGTACCGGACCTGCACGTTGCCGCCCGTACATCGGCTTTCTATTACAAAGGCAAGAATGAAGCGATGCACAAGATGGGCAGGGAACTCGGTGTGCGCACTATTTTGGAGGGGAGCGTGCGCAAGTCCGGCAACACCGTGCGCATCACTGCGCAGCTGATCAATGCGAGTGATGGCTACCATCTCTGGTCCCATACCTACGACCGCGAGCTCGAGGAAGTGTTTGCGGTCCAGGACGAAATTGCGCGGGCGATCACAGCCACACTGCAGATCGAGATGTTCCTTGACGAACAAGAGCGACTCGACCGGGGCGGCACGGACAACACCGAAGCATACGATGCCTACTTGCGCGGAATGGCGTATCAGCGGATTCGCAATCCAGACTCGGTCGATGTCGCGGCCGACCTGTTCAGGCAGGCACTCGAGAGTGATCCTAAGTTTGCACTCGCACTGGATGCGCTCGCGTACACCTACTTGTTGAAATCCTTCGATGGCTCGATGATGATCGACGCTGCGATTGACCACGCGCAGCCACTGATCGCGCAGGCGCTCGAGATCGAGCCGAATCTCGAGCAGGCACATGCAACGCTCGGTTTTCTCAAAAGCCGTACCGGGTCTTACGATGAAGCCAACGGGCACTTCCGCGACGCGCTCAGAATCAACCCTAACTATTTCGGCGGCCAGGTCAATTTCGGCCTCAGCCTGGTGCATCAAAGTCGACTGAAGGAGGCATCGGCGGCCTACTT
>DAOWGY010000004.1 GCA_030641695.1 Gammaproteobacteria bacterium | reverse complement strand
GACCAAAAGCGGTCCGCGAAGCGCTGTTGAATCGCGCGTGAACTAGAGTTTCAGGGGCAGGCGTCGGAGGCGTTTGCCGCTTGCATGGAATACGCCATTGGCGATGGCGGCAGCTGTCGGACCCTGCGCCGCTTCACCGACACCCACCGATTTCTGGTCGCTGCGGCCGGCAACATGTACGTCAACTTCCGGCACCTCGTCAAAGCGCAGTATCGGGTATCCCGACCAGTCCCGGCTTTCGATTCGTGACTTCGAAAAACGAACTTGCTCCTTGAGCGTCCAGCTTGTCGACTGCACGATGCCGCCTTCGATCTGCGCCCGTACTCCGTCCGGATTGATGACGAGCCCGGGATCGCAAACAGCCGTCGCCTTGTGCACGCGTATCTCGCCCTGATCGACGCTCAGCCTCACAACGATCCCGACGTAGGCCGACAGGTTCTTGAAACGTGCGAATCCGAGCCCCCAGCCCTCGCGGCCACCGGCTGGTGGACGATCGTCCCATTGGCTGACGTTGGCCAGCTGCTGCAGTACATCGATCGCGCGCTCATCCTCGAGATGGTCGAGCCGATAGTGAAGTGGATCCCGCCCTGCCATTACGGCCAACTCGTCCATGAACGACTCAATGGCAAACACGTTGCCGTAGGCGCCGAGCCCGCGCAGCGCGGATACGCGCAGCGGCATCTCGGTGACAAGGTGTTTGTCGACAGACACGTTATCGATCGCGTAAATCGGCACCGAGTTCCGGTCCGCACCGCCATTCGGCCGCGCAATGGACTGGGCGGCTGGAATTTCCAGCGGCGTTGCACGGTGTTGCGCGTATATCAGGCTGCCGGCGACGGCAGCACTCCTCGGCCGGCTCGTGTGTGGACAACTCCACAGATCGTGATTCCAGTGACGAATACGCCCGGTCGCATCTACTCGCGCCAGCATTTCGATATGCATGGCCGAACCGTAGGGCTCCCACGCAAATTCATCGGCGCGTTCCCACTGCAGACGCACGGGCACGCCGGGATAGTGCAGCGCGATAGCAGCCGCATCACATGCCGCGTCATCGGCGCCGTTGTGGCCAAAGCAGCCCGCCGCCTCGCGGTGGATGCATCTCACGCTGTCGAGCGGCAGCTCGAAGACGTGCGCGAGCGCCGTACGCAGCGGAAACATGCCCTGGCCGTGACTCCAGACCGTCAGCTCGTCGTCCTCGAAAAGCGCAACCGCAGCTGACGGCGAAATCGACGCGTGTGCCTGGTAGGGCCGCTGGTACCGAGCGTCGACCTGAGTCAGTTCGTTGTCCTCAACACCACCTGTTGACTGCGCGACGACAGGCTCGGTACGAACGGGCGCCTCGCGCAGCCACTCGAACACGCGGTCTGAACCCGGCAGGTCTCCTGGCAACGACCACTCGGCATTCTTGCGCAGCGCAGTTGCCGCGTCTCGCGCCTGCTGTTCGCGTTCGGCAATGACCGCTACGAAGTTACCGTCACGAACGACTTTGAGGACGCCGGCCAAGGACGTCGCCACGCTGTCATTCAGCGTTTTGAGCTCGGCCCGCTCCGCCGGGGGTCGCACGACGCGCGCATGCACCATGCCCGGCAAACGCAGGTCCTGGAGATAGCTTTCCTCGCCGAATACCTTGCCAGGAATGTCTTTTCTCGGCACCGACTTGCCGATGTGCCGGTATTCGGTCGCCTGCAGGAACGATTCGTCGCCAGCAGGCTCGATTTCGATTTGTTCGCCGGCCAACAGACCCCAGTAATCGAGCGTTGTTGGCTCACCGTCGTTAACAATCGCACCGTCAATGACGCTCAGGCGAGCGACGTCGATATTGAGCTCCGCAGCGGCCTTCTGCAGCAGGAAGCGCCTGCCCGCAGCAGCCGCGCTGCGCACGAGCGGCCCACTCAGCTGCACTGAGATGCTGCTGAACGTGTACGACTCATCGGGGGAATGGCGGGTATCGACGTTCACGAGCTGAATCCTCGCGACATCGACGCCGAGTTCATCCGCCGCGATCTGCGCGATGGCGGTGCCGATTCCCTGCCCCAGTTCCACCTTACCCATATATAAGTGTACGGAGCCCTTCGCCTCGAGGTGCAGACGGCCACCGAACATCGCGTCGCCATCATCTGCAGGCTTTGAGCAGCCCGGCAGCGCGAAATACACGACGAGCGTGCCGCTCGCTTGCAGGAATTCGCGCCGCGTCGCCATCAACCGGCATCCGCTGTTTTGGCCGCCGCGCGCGCGACGGCCTTCAACATGCGTGGCTGAGCGCCACAGCGGCAGAGGTGCCCGGACAACGCCTTGCGAATCTCCGCATCTGTCGGCGTGGGATTGCGTTCGAGCAAGGCGGCGGCTGAGATGATGATTCCGCTTGCACAGTAACCGCATTGCAATGCCTGCTCGGCGATGAACGCTTCCTGCAATGGATGCGGATTCGCTCGGCCACCCAGACCTTCCAGGGTCGTTACGGCCTTGCCGGCTACGGCAACAACAGGCAATACACAGGCACGCGTCGATACGCCATCGACATGCACGGAACAGGCGCCGCATTGCGCCAGTCCGCAGCCGAACTTCGGCGCATTCAGTTTGAAGTCGTTGCGCAATACTTCCAGCAACGGCGTCTGTGGACCGACGTCAATGCTGACGTCGTGTCCGTTCAGCCGAAACTCGACCGCCACCGCGATCAGGCCTTATCGTCGATCTGTAACAGCCCGGCGAGCGTGCCTCCGAGCATGGCGCGCTGCTCATCCGCACTCAGGTCGGGCACGGAGAGAATGTGATCGACACTTTCCTTGTTGCCCATACGGAACGGGAAGTCCGTACCCAGCACGATACGATCCGCACCGACCGTGGCGATCAGGTGCCGCAGATTCTCGCTCGTATAGATCAGCGAATCGAAATACAGTTTTTTCAGGTATTCACTCGGCAACTTGTCGACGGGTGTGCAGAATCCGGGATGATTCTCGACGCAGTGATCGGAGCGCCCGATATACGACGCCAGGTAGCCGCCGCCATGCGCGGCGCAGATTTTGACACCCGGGTATCGGTCCAGCGTGCCCTCGAAAATCAGGTGCGATAGCGCCACGGTCGTTTCCAGCGGGTTGCCGATGACGTTCGGCAGCCCGCCGTTACCTTGCAGCCTGTTTTTCGCATCCGGGAAGTAGCGTGGATGGATGAATATCACGGTACCGAGTTCTTCCGCGGCAGCCCAGAATGGATGAAAACGCGGGCTCGACAGTTCCTCTCCTTCGACTGAACCCGTAATCATGAAGCCCCGCATATCGAGCTCCCTGATCGCGTACTTCATTTGTTGCACCGCGAGTTCGGGGTGCTGCATCGCCACGGCACCGATACCGACGAAACGGTCCGGATGCGCAGCGCACAGTTCGGCGATGCGCGTGTTCTGAACATTGACGATTTCCTTCGCAAGATCGTGCTCAGCCCAGTGGTGATACTGACCTACATGCAGGCTTACGGCCTGCATGTCGATGCCCTGAGCGTCCATCTGCTGCAAGCGAAAGTCGACGCTGTCGATATCGATTTTGCCGAGCAATATTTCGTTCTGCAGCACTGACTGCAGATAGTCGAGTTCGTGGCGGCCCTCGATCAGCGGATACACGTCATGCACGTAGCTATGGGCGTGAATGTCTACCGTCATCGCCCGTTTGCCGTTGACGACAACCTCGCGCCGCTCACCGGCATGTGTGCTTTCAGCACAGGCGGCCAGGCCGCCCAGCCCGCAACCAACAAAAGTCAGGCCCGCTGCAGATGCGCTCTGCTGAATGAATTCCCTGCGTTTCATGGATCTCTCTTCTTATTCGTTGTCCGGCATTCTGGCCGCAACCAATTCTACCTCGACCAGGTACTGCGGGCGCGCCAGGGCACTGATGCCAACGGCGGTGCTCGCGGGTTTGAAGTCTTCGCCGAAGTGGCGATTGCGCGCGGCCACGATGATCGGCAAGTGCGCAGGATCGAGGTAGTAGATCGTCATCTTCACGACATCGTCGCTGCTCATGCCGGCTTCCTTGACGATGCTGTAGAGATTGCGCATCGCGAGATCCGCCTGCTCCTCGATGCCTTCACCGATCGTGCCATCCGGGAATCTACCGGTCTGCCCCGCCGTGAATAGCCACTGCGCGCCCGACGGAATCAGTTTTCCATGACTGAAGCGGTTCTTGAAAGGCGCCGGCAAAGTCTCCGGGTTGAATGTAATGATTTCCCGTGACTCCTCCGCCGCCGCCGGCAGTGCCAATACCAACGCGCCAGCAAACGCGGTCCACAGTACTTTCATGATTACTCCGTTGTTTTCAAAAAAAAACGGCAGCCCGTCTGGGCTGCCGCTTGATTCTCAGGCCCCGCGCGGGGGAGTCTTGCGGGCCGCCCTAGAAGTCGACCGTAAACGTAAGCCCATACTCCGTCTTG
>DAOWGY010000036.1 GCA_030641695.1 Gammaproteobacteria bacterium | reverse complement strand
GGTATGAATCGAATCAAAGCCTGCACCGTGTTCGGAGTTTTGGCCTGGCTTATCGGCATGCTGAGCGTATTTTCTTTCAACCTCTGGAAGGAGGTCACACCGCTGGACATGTTTGTAGCTTTCGAGGGCAAGACGCTCTTCGACCTGATCGACTACCTCACGGCGAACCTGCTGATGCCGCTTGGTGGAATCCTGATTGCGCTGTTCGTGGGTTGGCGATTGAAGCCGGAGCACCTCGAAAATGAGCTGAGTTTCACTAGTCCGGCCATGTTCACGAGTTGGCTCTGGTTGGTCCGCGTGGTTGCGCCACTGGCGATACTCCTGGTACTGATCACTAGTTTGCGTTGATCCTTTGACTGTTGCACGAACGCTCCTCCCGGTCTTGCTGGGAGCCCTGATCTTTGCCGATGCCGCGGCAGAACAGGACGAGATTGATGAGGTTCTCGTCATGGCGACGCGTCGAACGGTCAGCACGACAGAGATTTCCTCGGGCCTGACTCTCGTTGACGGCGAATTCGTACGGCGGCAGAAGCTGGTTACCGACGCGCTCGACGCAAATGTCGGTGTATTTCTGCAGCAGACCACACCCGGCCAGGGCGCAGCGATAATTCGCGGGTTAAAGGGTTCTTCGATATTGCATCTGGTCGATGGCATGCGATTGAATAACGCGATATTCCGCAGTGCTCCCACTCAGTACTTTGCCCTGGTGCCGACAAGCGCAGTCGAGCGTGTCGAGTTGCTGCGGGGTACGCCAACGTCGTTGTATGGTAGTGACGCAGTAGGCGGTGTCGTCCAGCTTGTCACCCGGGTCCCTGAGTTCGATTCAACAGAGACCGGGATGCAGGGCGAAGTATTTGCGGCGTATGACTCCGCGGAGCTCGGCAAGACGCTGCGAGGCATTCTCGATGCTGGCACGCGGAGGATCATGACGTCGGTCAGTGCCGAGTACATGACGACCGGCGATCGACGCACGGGCAGCGGCGACCGCATTGCCCCGAGCGCTTACGAGTCGAAAGCGGGCCGTTGGTTGCTTGCAGGCAATCCCGACGACAATCGCTCATGGCTTTTCGACGTTCACTATCTCGAGCAGCCGGAGACGCCTCGTGTGGACGAGCTGGTGCCGGGATTCGGGCAGACCGAGCCGTCGTCGTCGGAGTTTCTATTTGCACCGAACCGGCGCGTATTTGTCCACGGCAAGTACGGCCGGAAGAGCGGGGCCCTGGGGTTCGACTGGAATGTCGATATCGCCTGGCAACGTATCGACGACGACAGGATCACGCGAGACTTCGGCGCGACGGAGCGGCTTCACGAAAACAACCGCAGTGACCTCTACGGACTCACTGTCAGCGGCAGTCGTGTAAGTGACTTGGGATCATGGATCGTCGGCGCGGAAGCGTATCGCGACAAGGTCTCGAGCCGTCGCAGTGAAGAGAGCCTCATCGACGGACAGGTAACTGTGCTTACACCGCGGTTTCCCGATGGTTCCGAGATCGGGCGCTTCGCGATCTTCGGCAATGGTGAACGTGCCGTCGCGCCACGGCACCTGCTGAGTGGCGGATTAAGAGTTAGCCACGAAGACGTGTCGTTGCCGCAAACGCCGGTTTCCGCCGCGGCGTCGGTCAACGTTACGGATGCGAGCGGTGACATCGGCTGGATATTCAATGCAACGGACTCGTGGCAGGTCGTCGCCAACGCGGGCTTCGGATTTCGTGCGCCGAACGTGTTCGACCTCGGCACGTTGGGAAACCGGCCTGGCAACCGCTTCAACATTCCGAACACCAGTCTCGATTCCGAGCGAGTCGTACAACTCGATGCCGGCGTACGGTATCGACGCGATCGCACGCAGTTCGAACTCATGATCTATGCGCTGCAATATGATGATCGCATTACGTCGGTGCTGACCGGTGACGTGACACCGGAGGGACGTGACGTCGTGCAAAGTATCAATGCGGCCGATTCGACGCTACGTGGTGTCGAGGCTGGCGCTGATATCGACCTGACCGAAAGCATCAGTGCGAGTGCCATACTCAATTACACCTGGGGCGAGCAGCGTGTCGCCGGATCGGCGACCGAGCCGGCAGATCGAATTCCGCCGCTGAGCGGGCGGCTCGATATCGCGTACGATCCCGGGGGCGACTTTCGACTCGAAGGCTGGTTGCGGTTCGCCGGGGAACAGGACCGATTAAGTGCGCGCGACGTTCGTGATGTCCGCATCGATCCGACGGGCACGAGCGGCTGGGCGATTCTGGGCGCACGGGCAAGCTGGGACTACCGTCGCGACTGGCAATTCACGCTGGGCCTCGACAACCTCCTCGACAAGCGTTACCGCATGCACGGCTCCGGGCTGGATGCACCTGGACGCAATTTGTCACTGAGTGTCCAAATCGGCAACGTCAGCTTTCGTTAGGAGCTGTCATCCAGCGGACCACGCAAATGATGATGTGAAGGACAGCTAACGGCCAGGAAGCCGGCATCACGACATCTAGGTTTTCTTCTCTCGGCCGCGCTTTTTGGAGTGGCGTTCGTTCAGTTGGACGATGATCTCCTCGACCGCGCTCGTCACTGCCTTAAGACTCCCTTGTCGGCAGCCGTGAATGGTGTTGGTGCCTTCAAACGCGATCACATAGCGGTACCAGTTGGAGCTTTCGGCGTCGGCCGGGGGCTCTGTTCGCTGGATCGATACAATTTCGTAAATTTGTCTCATTGCGTTAGGTCTTTTTCTGACACTCCTCATCTGACACTGTTTGCCGGATCAAGTGCCATCACGCATTTGCCTATTCAAAAAGCAACTATGTCAGTGGCTGGGATCCTCGATTTCAGCCCCGCTCCTTGCGACCGTGGCGTCTGTATTCTCGAGGCTGCGTCTTGCCAATTCTTCGTCGACCAGACGAAAATTATTGGCAGCCACGACTCGGACGTCCTTTCTGGTTAGTTGCTTCAGGTAGGCTTCCAGCTGAAGAGGACGAGCGCGATCAAAGTCTTCGCGGGCTCCGGACAAATCGCCTTTGAATGCACGAAATACGCCTCGATTGTTGAGCGCAGGGTAAGTCGGGGCTATTTCAACGGCATTGGAACAAGCATGTTCTGCTTGATCCAGGGAGACAATGACGATGTATGCGGCACAAAGTGTCGCCCAAATGTCGCCACTGTTGCCTTGCTCCTCCTGATTCAGTTGATTCTTAAGTATCTTGATACCAACTTGGGTGTTGCCAGCTTCGAGTTCCTCGACTCCGGGAACATCTGCATACACAACTCGAAAGTAAGGCCCATCGGCAAAGCTCTGGTTACCGATCAAAAAAGTTGCCGCAATTACCAGAGCCGGTGCGAATAGAGGCGAGCTTCGCCTCATAACAATCTTATCACGTGCAGTGAAATCGGAGTTCTTCATTATCAGCCCTCCGCAGACTATTCGGCGAGCAACCTCGCAATCTTACGGTCCTTCGGGAAGTCGTTCTTGGTTTCTCGAAGGATGCGAGGACCCTTATGCTTTCCTCCCGTCTTTATGCGGGCTTGGAATCATCATAGTTATTGTCTAAGTGTAGTAAAGATAGACTATTTTGTCAGCCAGCAGTGTCCGCTCTGGGTTGGCGGCCCTTCCAGACAATATTAGCCGAATGTCTGCGCTCACCGAAAGCGGCCGTTCAGGCATCTGAAAATCCCGAAATTCGACGGGCAGCTAGCGGGGGGCAAAGCGGCCAACTAACAAATGACCTGGCAACAAGTCAGGAAATGATCAGGTGCTCATATGGAGAGGATCACGTTTTCGTCATT
This sequence comes from Gammaproteobacteria bacterium, assembly GCA_030641695.1. Taxonomy (GTDB): domain Bacteria; phylum Pseudomonadota; class Gammaproteobacteria; order Steroidobacterales; family Woeseiaceae; genus UBA1847. The sequence goes on along the minus strand of DAOWGY010000036.1, from coordinate 5,839 downwards.
TCTTCGGGCACGCAACGCGAGAGCATAAAAGCCTGGGGAACAGAACCGTTGGAGCAAGAAAATGACAGACGAAAATCGCATCGAAGAAATCGAACCTGGCGTAATCGCTCTCGGCGCCGTATACGCAGCCACTCTGATCAGCATGATATTTTGGCTGGCCACCTAGAGGTTACCGCAGTTATCGGGACCTCGATGTACTGGCGGCGGCGACATTCCAGGCCCAATTGAATTCATCGCCCTCATAGGCGGTCAGCTTACGAAGTTCTTCAGTCGTCAAACTCCGACCAAGACCTGATGTGATTTCCCCATTCCGGACTGCCAATCTGGCATTTCTGATACTCCGTGGTTGGGAATAAACCCTGGGGTAAAGGGACAATACGAAGGATTTTCGGTTCTCTATCCTCTAACTACCTACAGCGGTGGAGGAACTGACGATGAGAGAGTCAATGCTTATAGCACTGGTCGCGGTAGCGCTATTGAGCGGCTGCGTGGCAACCGGACCCGCGTCGACCGCAACACCACCGCCCCATGAGTGTATGTCGGCGAAGCCCGAGATTTGTGATATGCAACTCGAGCTTCACATGCTGCGTTTCGCACAAGCGGACCAAAATGCAGCTATCGACGAGGCCGAGCAACGACGCAAGGCGCGAAGCCAGACCATTACTGAATCCCGCGACCCGGCGACCATGGAACGCCTGCAGCATCGAGTGCCACTTTAAGACCGGCGTATTCGACATCTATGAGGTTTGACAGTTGTCGCGATACGCCGTCGTACAAGTCTCGTGCAATGCGTAGCGATTCCCGTTGTGCCGGCGTCGGACCGTACGCGTTCGTCGTTGGGACGAAGCGTGCGTGGAAAAGTCGACGATCGACAGTCATCTCGTCGAATTCCTTGAACAACTCACGAGACGCATTGTTGATGAGTCGATCTCGCTCCTGCTGTATACGCTGTTGGATCGAGTTGGCGATTTCGTAGAGCGAGGGATCCGCCGTCGACGATAGCAGTGCCACTTTCGCGGCGTCGAGTTCGTCAATGATGGTATCAATCGTCCTGATCGTCCCCTGGTTGGCGCGGTGCAGTTCGCTGGCCTGACTTGCAAATACGACGCGCTGCTCCTGAGTGCTGCCCGGCAATGTCGGCTCACGGATGGAAACGACGTCGAACGCCTGGGTCTGGTTCAACTCCGTCAGCACGCCGTCGATGCGTTTTTGCATCGACACCGTGAAGCTCCCCGGTGCCACGAGCACACCGGCTTTCGGAAGGTAGTCATCTTCTCCTTCCGGCGCCCATGGCTCGACAGCCGGATAACGCAGATTCCATGCGACACGATGAAAGCCGGCCTCCGCCGGACCTTCCACGTGACGCACGACATTGCCTCTGGCGTCTCGCACTGTGAGTACGATTGCCGGCTCATCTTCGCGAGACTCGGTAATGATTCGATCCCAGGAAGTAAAGGTCACACTCTCGTTTTCGGCTTCTCGTTCTTTCTCGCCTTCACGACGCGCGTCCTTGCTCGATTGAATTGCTTCGGGCAAGTAGTAGGTAAAGGTCGCGCCGAACGGCGGGTTCGGCGCCGCGAATATGGCGTCGCCCTGCTGTCCCGTGCAGTTTTCCTCGAAGCAGCCCAGCGGGGTTCTCGGCACATACCAGTGCGTACGCCGCACTGGAAAGAGTACGGTGTCATTGTCCAACATGTTTTCGGTGACGTCGCGAAGCGGCGTGTAGTCATCGAGAACGTAAAAGCTGCGGCCGAATGTCGCGCCAACAAGATCGTTCTCGCGTGTCTGGATGACGAGATCGCGAAACGGGATATTTGGCGCGCCGCCCTTGAGTTTTGTCCAGCTGCCGCCGCCGTTCACTGTAAAGAACACACCGAATTCCGTACCGAGGAACATGAGCCCGGGTTTCTCGTGGTCCTGCACGATGCGCCATAACAGGTGGCGTTCGGGCAGGTTGCCCGCGATGCTCTTCCATGAGCGCCCACGGTTGTCACTCTTCAATACGTAAGGCGAAAAGTCGCCGCTCTTGTGGTCGTCGACGACAACGTACACGGTGTCCGGATCGTGCAGGTCGGCCTTGATGTCATTGACAAAAAAGCGCTCCGGCACGCCGGGCAGCTTGTCGATCTCGCGCCAGGTCTGGCCGTGATCCTCAGTAATCCGAATTAGCCCGTCATCGGTACCGGCATAGACCAGACCCTCGACGAGCGGTGACTCCGATAGCGATGTAATCGTATTGAACATCGACATCGCGTAAAGATCCCAGGGCGAGTCGTAACTCCACGTGCGCCCCATGAGTGGCTGGCGAACACGATCCTCATTGCGTGTCAGGTCGCCACTGATTGCTTCCCAGGAGTCGCCATAGTCGGTGCTCTTCCAGACACGCTGTGTGCCGAAGTAGAGTGTCGACGAAGCATGCGGACTGATCAGAATCGGCGAGTCCCAGTTGTACCGCTCCGGAGGTTCGCCCTCACCAGCCTGCGGTCGAATGTAAACGGTCTCGCCGGTCTTGCGGTCGAAGCGTGCCAGGTTACCCTGCTGCCACTGTGCGTAAACGATATCCGGATTGTCAGGATCGACGGCGGACTGATGGCCGTCACCAAACAGGGTAATGAACCAGTCTGCGTGGCGAATGCCGATGTTATTGTTGGTGCGAGACGGGCCGCCGTGACTGTTGTTGTCCTGCGTGCCGCCATACACATTATAGAAAGGCTCGTCGTAGTCGACGGCGACCTTGTAAAACTGCGTGATCGGCATGTTGTTGATGAAACGCCAACTCTCGCCGAGGTCACGGCTCTCATACAGCCCGCCGTCGTTACCGACCAGCAGGTAGTCCTCGTCGTTCGGGTCGAACGCCATTGCGTGGTGGTCGACATGCTTGGTCTCGTGATCGAGCTTTTGCATGGTCTTGCCGCCGTCTTCGGTGACATGCAGGTTTACGTCGGCGTGGTAGACGCGGTCGAACTGGTGCGGGCTCGCCCAGAGTTCGTTGTAGTAGTGTGGGCCGGTGCCGCCGGCGGCGAACTCGGCGCCTTTCACCCAGGACTCGCCGCCGTCCTCTGAACGGAACATGCTGCCCGTGCGATTCGCCAGCTCAATGGTTGCGTAAATGACGTCCGGGTTCTGTGGTGAAATCGCGAGGCCCGTCTTGCCCATGACCTCCTCGGGGAGTCCTTCACTGAGTTTGCGCCAGGTTGCGCCACCATCTTCCGATTTGTGAATACTGGTTGCCGGGCCACCGTCCATCAGGACTGCGACGTTGCGAAAGCGCTGCCATGCAACTGCGTACATGATGTCCGGATTGCGTGGGTCCATGTGTACTTCGGATACGCCCGTGTAGCGATCATCGGTATTCGTGTTGCCGAGTCCGTCACCGAGCACCTTGTTCCAGTTTTCGCCACCATCGGTGGATTTGTAGAGGCCACGGTCTCCGCCGCCAGACCACAGCGGCCCTTGTGCCGCGACAAAGATAACGTTCGAGTCGCGCGGGTCGATGCGAATCATGCCGATGTGCTCGGAGTTCCCGAGCCCCATGTTCTCCCAGTTCTGGCCGCCGTCGCGACTGCGATAAACGCCGGCGCCATAACCGACGTGGCGGCCGCTGACGTTCTCGCCTGTTCCAACCCAAATCGTGCTGGAGTTGTTCGGGTCGATCGTGACTGCACCTATCGAGTAGGCGTCCTCGTTCTCGAAGATTGCGTTCCACGTCGTACCGCCGTTCGTCGTTTTCCAGACCCCACCACTGCCAACGCCGACATACCAGGTGCTTTGATCGTCAGGGTCGATCGCGATATCGGCAATGCGGCCCGACGTGAAGGCCGGTCCGATACTGCGCAACTCCAGTCCTTTGAATGTCTGTTCGTTGAATCCCGGTTCGACGTTCTCGTCGTCCTGTGCAAGTGCAGTAGAAAACAGACACACAAAAGCGGCGGCAAGTGCGATTTGCTTCATGATGATTCCAACCTGTCTGGGGCCCTCGTAGCGGAGCGTGTTGTTCTTAATTGCAGGTAATTCTATCGGTTTTGTTCGGGTCGTGGTATCGGGCCGGCATCCGCGGGCACGGCATAGCCTCGCTGAAATGCCGGGCGGTCGGCGAGGTCGAGGTACCAGCGCATGACGTTCGGGTAGTCGTGTAAATCAATTTGCTGGTAATCAAAACGCGATGCCCAACCCCAGATCGCAATATCCGCGATGCTCAGCTCGTCGGCTACGTAGTCACGCGCCTCCAGGCGCGTATCGAGGACACGGTACAGGCGTGCGGTCTCACCTCGGTAGCGCGATTCGGCATACTCTGATTTTCCAGGATTGAATTTGAGGAAATGATGCGCCTGCCCCAGCATCGGGCCAAAGTGCGCCATCTGCCACATGAGCCACTGCAGCATCGTCCAGTATTCGGGCGTACCGTATCGTGGCGCGAGTCGCCCGGTTTTTTCGGCGAGGTACAGGAGAATCACACCCGACTCCATGAGCGCCGTATCGCCGTCGACGAGGGCCGGGATCTTGGCGTTGGGGCTGATGGCCAGGAACCCGGGATCGAATTGCTCGCCTTCGATGATGTTCACGGGCACCGCTTCGTAGTCAAGGCCAAGTTCCTCGAGCGCAATCGAGACCTTGATGCCGTTCGGCGTGGGCCATGTATACAGTTTGATCGTTTCAGTCACGGTATCGGCTCGCTACACAGTCGTGACTTTCATCAAGCTCGAGAACGACATCGGCGATACCGGGCAGCCGCTCGAGATTGTCGCGCGTGATGCGTTCGTAGAATTGTATGAATTCCTCGATTCGTTGTTCACTCATGATACTCGACGCGTCTTCAGGGGCAGCTGCCACCAACTTCTGCTCCTGCTCGAGCCGCCATCGGAAGATCGCCTCGAAGCCCGGCGCCATCAGAAATACCAACGCATCGAGCTGCGCGAACAGGTCCGCGTAGTCGGACGCGAGGTGATCATTCACGTATCTGCGCCACTCACCAGCTGGATCCTCGTCCCGTTCCAGCGCGTTCACGGGTTCGGCGAGTTCTGAATCGTCCTGCGCGATGCTGCCGACACACCAGCCCTCGAGAATGACGAGATCGAGCGGCCCGGTGACTGAGGGCCATGTCTGCTCATCGGCACGATCGTCCTGCGCTTTGTCGAAGCGCGGCAGTCGGTACCGTTCGCCCTCGCCGAGCGCTCTCAGGTCATCGAGGCTTTGCGACAACAGTTTCATGTCATGCGTGCCGGGCACACCGCGAGTAGCGAGTAACGGGTGAATCGTCTCCGACAGCTCGTGACGTTCAGCTTTCGTCAGGTAGAAATCGTCGATCGACAGTACGGCGACACGCCACTGGCACCCGGACTCGAGCCCGAGCTTCAGGAAGTCCGCCAGCGTCGATTTGCCGGTGCCTTGCGCACCGTTGATGCCGAACAGCAATTTTTCGCCGGGTGATCGGCGTTCTGCTACCCAGAGAGTGAGTGGCAGATAGTGTTCCTCGATCAATTTGCGAAACGCAGGCGGCAGGCGGTGTGCGCGAATGAATTCGGCAATGTCCAGTTCGGTAAGCGGTGAGCGCTGCTTGTCTATTCGAATGTCGCCACGTTGACGTCGTTGTCGCTGTCTACCGATGCACGCTTCATGCCTTCGGAGTTGTAAATCAATTCGATCTCACCCGCCGAGCTTACTGCGATAATGCCGCCGTCGCCGCCAAAGTGTTTCACGTCCGCGAGCACCTCGTCAATCGCCTGGCTCAAAGCAGCGCCGGCCCTGACCTTGTAAGCGACCGACAGTGCGGCGCCCGTACGTATGAAATACTCTCCCGTGCCGGAACAGGAGATCGCAATTTCGCTGTCTGCCCAGGTCC
>DAOWGY010000037.1 GCA_030641695.1 Gammaproteobacteria bacterium | reverse complement strand
AGGCAGCGAGATCCCCTATCCGCCCGGCACGAACAATTATCACCACGAAATCGAACTCGTCGTCGCGATCGGTGCGCAGGGATTCGAATTGACGGTCGATGACGCGCTGTCGATCGTCTACGGCTACGGCTGCGGCCTTGACATGACCCGGCGAGACCTGCAGCTCGAATCGCGCAATAACAAGGGCCCGTGGGATATCGGCAAGGACTTCGAAAATGCCGCCGTTTTGTCCGCAATCAAACCGGCAGCAGACATCGGCCATCCGTCAAGCGGACGAATTTACCTGTCCGTCAACGGAGAAATTCGGCAGGACTCGAACATCGAGAACCTGATCTGGACCGTGCCCGAGATCATTGCGCACCTGTCGCAGTTCTACCGCCTCGAGCCTGGAGACCTCATCTTCACCGGGACACCGGACGGCGTCGGCCCCGTGCAACGCGGCGATACCGTGTCCGGCGCCATAGAGGGAATCGGCGAAATTACTCTCAACATCTCTGGCCCTCGCAGCGAACTAAACCCACCTGTAACAGACTAAAACAGCACAAAAGCAATTCATCGGGGACATGTGATGAAAAAAGCGCTGCTCGCAATTACCGTACTATTTCTCGTCTCCTGTGGTGGAGGCAGCGGCGGCGGCGCTACGCCACCACCAGGGCCACCGCCTCCACCGCCGCCCACAGCGTCGGAACAACTCGCGCAGGACCTGCAGGGACTGACTCTCGATGAACTCTACTTCCAGTCTTTTGATGCGCTGATCACACGTAGTCCGGAGGACGTCGTCTGGGAGGCGCTCGAGGCCACGTTTCCACTGGACGACGTCGGCCTGAATGACTTGTCGGACGCCTATCAACGCGAAACGTATGCGATGTTCCAGGTCGTACTCGACGCCTTGCGCGGCTACGACCGCAGCGCGCTGACCGCGGACGAGCAACTCGACTACGACGTCTATGAATATTTCCTGCAGGACACCGTCGATCAACTCCAGTTCATTTACTACGACTTTCGCGCGACTTACATGGGATTCAGCGTGCAACGGAGCACGGAGCGATTCCTTACGGACATCCATCCACTCGCAACCCGGCAGGATGCCGAGGATTACATCACGCGTTTGATCGCGCTCGACGGCAAATTCGACCAGCTCATTCAACACCTCAATCTGCAACGCAACAACGGCATAGTGGAGCCGGCGCTGACGATTAATGTGGCATTGAACCAGGTCTCCGCAATCGCGCAGAGCAGCGTCGATAACAACCCCTACTTCACGAATTTCGTCGCCAAGATTGCGCTGATTGAAGGCATTAGCGATGCCGAACGAGATGACCTGATCGCCCGTGCGCGCGCCGCGGCGGGTGGCAGCGTGGCACGCGGCTATCAGCGGCTGCAAAGCCAGTTGCAGAACCTGCTCAATAACGCTCCGCCTGTCATTGGCGTCGGCCAGTTTCCGCGCGGCAGCGAATACTATGCTTACGCACTGCGCCACCATACGACATCGGACCTGACGCCCGCCGAGATTCATCAGCTCGGCCTCGCCGAACTCGCGCGCCTGCATGCGGAGATGCGACTCATTTTCGATCAGCTGGGCTACGACCCGAATGGGACAATCCCGGGGTTGTTCGCGCTCGTCGAGCAGGACGGCGGAATTATTCCTGCCGCAGACGTCAAGCCGACGTATGAGGCCATTATTGCTGACGCGCAATCGCGACTGGATGAGGCGTTCGATATCTTCCCGTCGGCTGATGTCATCGTATTACCGGATCCGTTCGGCGGCTTTTACATCGGTCCATCCTTCGATGGTACGAGGCCGGGCGCATTCTATGCCGGCACAGCAAATGACGAGCCCTATTTCAGAATGCCATCGCTGACCTACCACGAATCCATCCCGGGCCATCACACGCAGATCGCGATCGCGATGGAACAGAACGTGCCGGCGTTCCGCAAGATCGTCCACTTCACGGCCTTCGTCGAAGGCTGGGCGCTGTATGCCGAACGGCTGGCGTTCGATCTCGGTTGGTATGACAACGATCCCTACGGTGACCTCGGTCGCTTGCAATACGAAGCGCTGCGCGCCGCTCGACTAGTGATGGACACTGGCATCCACAGCCTTGGCTGGTCGTTCGACGACGCCGCGACGTTTAACCGGGAAAATATCGGCTGGTCGATCGGCGCGTCGCAGGGCGCCGCGGCCCGCTACAGCGTCTGGCCCGGTCAGGCGACCGCGTACATGGTCGGCATGCTGCAAATACTGCGGGAGAGGCAGCGCGCCATGGACATGCTGGGCGCTCAATTCGACCTCAAGGCATTTCACCGCGCGGTGCTGTCGAACGGCGCTGTACCGCTAACGCTGCTGGACGACGTAGTCGACCGCTATATCGCAGAGGTGCAATCCGCGCCGTAGGGGCGGTTTTTGAACCGCGAGTCCGCCCCGGCGAAATCGCGCCTCGAGAGGCGCTCCAACGGCAGTAGCAGGCCCTGTTGGAGCGGTTCGTGAACCGCGAGTCCGCCCCGGCGAAATCGCGCCTCGAGAAGCGCTCCAACGGTCAGTCTATTCGGCTCTGTCGACGCGTCTCTCGAGTTCCTCGATCTTAGCCTGCTGCGCCTGGATGACTTTCGTCAGTACGGCGACGATGTCCATCGTACTGAGGCTCTGGCGATCGCTGCTGGCAACGAGTGCGGGCACGTCTTCGGCGATAAATCCTACGTAGGATTCGGTATCGTCATTCCGGTAGTTGAATTGAACGGGCTCTAGTTGCGCGAGCGCTGCAAGTGCGTCCTCGACCGTCAGCGACTCGATGTCTTTCTTGCGGTCGCGCGACGAACTGTTGGTCCAGACTCCGCCCGCGGAAACGTAGGCGCCGCTCGCCATCTGCACGGGATGTGTGGGTCTTTCCACACCGAAACCAACATTGCCTTCGCGGTCGATCGTAATGCGGTCGATAGACCCGGCCCCGATGGTCAGCGTACTGGCGCGATTGTGCAGGATATAGCCGGTATCTCCGGATGATTGCGTGATCATCAGTCCGGCGACACTGCTGTTCTGCTCGTGAATCTGAATACTGCCGTTAACCTCGAGGCGTTGTTTCGGCTCCGTCGTACCAATGCCAACGAAGTTGCCATCGTCCCAGATCTGCGACGTGCCGCCGACAGTCGGCTTCCTGAATTTCACGAGGAAATTCTCGGCGCCCCTTAGCTCGGCCTCACTGGCCGATCCCGACGAGGCTGCCGACCCCGACGACCCTGGCGGTCCTGGCGGTCCTGGCGGCCCCGATGGTCCGGGCGGTCCGGGTGGCCCCGGCGGCCCTTGCGAGCCGGGCGCAGCGACAACCATCGAGGTTGCTGCTGCGGCTTCGGTCTCGGCGACGACTTCAGGCTCGGGAGCTGGCTCCTCGGGTTGCGGCGGAATCTCGTCTGCGACGGGCTCAGGCTCGACGTCTGCATCGACCACCGGCTCCGCTACCGCCTCGACGAGCGCTTCTTCCGCCTGCGGTTGTTCGGCCGGAGTCGCTTCCTCAGTAACTGACTCCCCGACCTCTTCGGCTTCCGTCACGGCGTCAGCGGCATCCGTTTCGACGGCTGCCCCGGCGTCTTCGATGACGACCGACCAGTCCGAGCTGACGTAGCCGGTCGAACCGTCATCGAGTTCGACCCCGTGCCAGCCCGGAATAGTCTCCACGAGCTGCCGCGGTTTGCTTTTGTGCAAACGGCTCACGGCCTCGGCACCAGCATCCGGTGTTTTGCGAATCTTGACGTACGTACCGACCTCGTCGACCGGTACGACGACATCGGCGCCAGCCAGTAATGGCAGTGCCAGAATGAAAAGCCCAAGTGCAGTTTTCATGACCGTCTCCGTTAGATTGGGTCTACTGCACGTTGTGCCATAGTTGGCGCCGCAAGAGCGTGACGCAGGTCCGTCACCCGCAAAAAAAGCCTTTGTCGTCGCTAAATCCGACCTGGCCTCGCGTTTTTGGGGTTAACTTATTCCCCGACCGCCTGAAACTGGTACATCGCCTCAACGATCGGCGACAACGGCTCACCGTAGCGTCCGAACCAGTTCTGATAAATGCGGCGGATGCGCGCCGTCCGAAACAACGACGCCAGCGCGCGATCGGTGGCGAGCCTGAAGTCCGTGTCGCCGCGAGGAATCATGAAGGCGTACGGCTCGAAAGACAGCGCAGAGCGCGTCATCGTGTAGTCGTTTGCCACATTCGCATCGCGGAACACCTGGCCGATCAACATCGCGCGATCGGATGCGTAACCGTCGACCTTGCCCTTGTTGAGCAGCGCCATGCCGTCGTTGTAGGTCTCCACATGCACCAGTTTGACTCGGAAATCATTGACCTCCGCCACCCTGCGCAGGACGTCCTCGGTCGTTGTGCCGGGAACCACCGCGATACGCGACTTGTCCAGATCGTCAATCGTTCCAATCGGGCTGCTTTTGCGTGACAGCACGGCACTTCCGGTGATAAAGGTCATCAGCGTGAAATCGACTCTCTCGCGCCGCGACAAGGTCACAGTCGTCGTACCGCACTCTATATCCACCTCCCCTTTCTCGATTGCACTGATTCGATGCTCGATGCCGACCAGTGGTTTGTAGACCACATCGAGTTTCTCGAGACCGAGTTCGAAGCGAATCGTCGATGCTATGTGACGACAGAGATCGATGGAGTAACCAGTAACGTCACCATTATCATCGACAAATGACAGCGGCGGCGCGTCAGGCACATAGCCGATGCGGAATTCACCGGTCTTGGCAATACGATCGAGTGTGGGCGAGGCGGCCAGGGCGCTGCCCGCAATCGCGAAAAGAGTCGCAAACAGAGCCAGTGTGGCGATCCAGAAACGAAGCATCGGCGTATTCCTTTTTTTGTTGTGGGCGCAAGCGAGTCGCAAGACGCGGGGACAGTCTCGCAATTCGTTTAGATGATGTCTAGCGTGACGCCGGGCGGGAAAGGGGAATCGCGCTTCCAGAAGCGCTCCAACAAAAAAGCGGCCCGGGGGCCGCTTTCAGATTTAGAGGACGCATGGATAGTTCTGCTTTGTCGCGTATTCTTCTCCTCACCCGGTCTGCCTGCCTTGCGGCCTGCTTTCCAAATTCGGACCCGATTACGTTCTTGATATCGGGCTACCCGGCGTAACACTCAGGTTTCTTTTCCGAGTTCCACCTTACGCGTTCCTTCCGTTCCTTCAGCGAGCTCTCACTCACCGCTCTCCCGGCAGGTTCCGCCTTTTGCGTCCACCGCCCCCGACACTGGCCAAGGCTCGGACCTCTTAAGCAGGGCGGTTGTCAACAAGCGAACTTGCTGGCGCGAGGCTCTCGCCTCATCGTCGACTCTATGCCGCGCCTGTGTAATTGCAACTTTTTCGAATGAAACTATTTGCAGTCATTCGACGACCTTATTACCGAATCCGAATTTGTAATCCCAACTTAAAGTAGATTCACAAGTGCCATGGCTCGGACGAGCTGCTAATCTGCGCAAATGGAGGCTATCTACTTCACGCTCGTTGCCATTGTCCTGTACCTGCTGTCCGACTGGGTGCTGGTTCGCGTCGAAGTGGCCGTCGGCAAACGCCTCGCACACCGTTCGCTGATTTTCTTTGCCCTACTGATGACGCTCGCGATTACCAGTTTCTGGCTAATTCGCGTCTATACGGGAAAACCCTGATATAACTGCTAACTTTACTTAGATAGCGTCACGATAACCCGGGTCCTAACCGGGAGGGGAAACAGATGTCCGATAACGATAATACCGTGGACACGCCGTCT
>DAOWGY010000297.1 GCA_030641695.1 Gammaproteobacteria bacterium | reverse complement strand
CAGCGCGCATCGGAGCGCGCCGGCGAGGGCAGCCAGCAACCTGTACCCTGCCCGTGGGCGGACTCCTGGCCGGTAGCCCGTTTGTCGGCGCGCGCCGGCGAAGTCGACCTCATCGTGCTCGCGGGGGGCTCCGGCCGGACCATGGCGTTCGGGCCGGGTCACCTGAGCGCCAGTTCATTGCCTGGCGAGCCTGGCAATACCGTGATCGCCGGTCATCGCGACACGCATTTTAATTTCCTGCAATACGTCGAGGTGGGTGAGTCGCTGGTCATCGAGACATCGGCCGGCCGCAAACACCTGTACAAGGTGACGAACATCGACGTCGTCGATTCGCGCCGCGGCGGCTTGCAGCTGGATACGGATGAGTCAATCCTGAGCCTCGTGACCTGTTACCCGTTCGAAGCCATCAATCCGGGCGGCCCGATGCGCTACGTCGTTACCGCGAGGATGCTTTTCTGAGTGAGTTGATGCGCAGAATTGCGGCGACGCTGATTGCATCCGTGATTTCGCCATCGTGGACGAGTTGCACGGCCGCATCCAGCGGCAACTTCCGAATTTGCAGGTCTTCCGTTTCTTCGAACGCCGGTTCGCCCTCAGTCAGTTCTTCGGCGACGTAGACGATTCCAACCTCGTCGGTAATGGAATTGCTCGTGTGCAAACGCATGATCTCCGACCAGCGGTCTGCCGACAGCCCGGTTTCTTCTTTCAGCTCGCGCTTAGCGGCATCGAGCGGTGCCTCGTCCAACGGCGCACCGCCCATCGGTAGCTCCCATGAGTACTCGCCGAGCGTGTAGCGCTCCTGGCCGACCAGCCACGTATTGCCTGCGTCGTCGAGTGCCACGATCGCGATTGCGCGGTTCTTGAAATGCACGTAGCCATACTGATTTTCACCACCGCCCGGATTGATGACGCGATCTTCATGCACTCGCATCCAGTCGTTCTCGTAGACGGTGCGCGAGTCGAGTTTCTTCCAGTTCACCGTGCGCGCTCCGCCTGTTCGGTCTCCGCAAATAACTTGAAGTTGTTCATGACTTCCTCATTGCGCTTCCTGATCGAGCCGCCGAAGAAAATACTGAGAAGTTTGAATATGCCATTGAACGTATGGTTCGTGTACATGACCCAGCGCGTGCGATTCTCTTCGACTTCTTCGAAATGATTGACGATGATCGCTTTGCCCATGGCCGATTCGTAGGTGCCCGCCATGAAATGTGGTTCGCGGCGCTCCGTAACAGTCTCGATGATCGGTATCTTGCGACCTTTCTCGTCGTAGATCAGTTCCGCAACAGCGCCGGACTGTCCCGGATCGCCCGACTTGTGCGTAAACGACTCCAGCGTCGGTTGCCACTTTTTCATGTTGTCGGGGTTGTCGAACAGCTGCCAGACCGCATCCAGGCTGACATCGATGACGATATCGATGCTGAACTTCATGACCGTGTCCTGCTCTAATTCGGTTCCTCGATGATAACCTTGTCCGATGAGCGCACCCAAGCCGAGACTTACCGAGGGCCCTGTCGGCCGACACCTTGTCGACATGACCCTGCCGGTGCTCCTGGGTATCACGACGATGATGGCGCAGGGCCTGATCGATACCTGGTTTATCGGCCGGGTCGGCGATGCTGAGCTTGCGGCATTTGGTTTCAGCTTTCCGATATTGATGATTGTGACGAGTGTGGCGATCGGCCTCGGTGCCGGTACCTCGTCGGTCGTCGCGCGGGCGATCGGTGCCAATGACCATCGCCGGGCGAGACGCCTCTCGACCGACAGCTTGTTGTTGTCATTTCTGATTGTGGCTGCGGTCAGCTTCGTAGGGGTCTTGACGATTGGACCACTGTTCCGCTTGCTCGGAGCACCCGATGACCTGATCCCCCTGATTCGTGGTTTCATGACCATTCTTTACGCGGGCGTGCCGTTCATCGTCGTCGGCATGGTTGGCATGGCGAGCATGAGAGCGACCGGCGATACGCGTCTGCCAAGCGGGTTGATGATTCTGGCGGCCATCCTCAACGTGATTCTCGATCCGATATTGATTTTCGGGCTCGGCCCGGTTCCGGCAATGGGGCTGAACGGCGCGGCGACTGCCGCACTGATTGCACGTGCGTCAATATTCATCGGCACGCTGTACCTGATGCGCTATCGTCTGGACATGGTCAGCTTCGACCGGCCAGATCCCGTCGAACTCAGGAAATCCTGGCGGGACATTCTTCATGTTGGTATTCCCGCCGCAGGCACCAACGTCATTGTGCCGGTCGGCACGGCCGTCATCACCGCCATGATTGCGCGTTACGGAACGGATGCCGTCGCCGGTTTCGGTGTGGCGAGCCGCCTCGAATCGATGATGCTGGTGGTGTTCTACGCGATGTCGGCCATCATTGGACCGTTTGTTGGCCAAAATTTCTCGGCGGGTAACGCGGAGCGCATCCTGCGTTCGCTCTGGCTATGCACGGTGTTTTGTCTCGCCAGCGGATTCGTCATCGCAGCTCTGCTCGCGTCGTCATCCGGTCTCCTGCCGGGTCTCTTCAGCGACAGCGATAGTGTTCGTGGAGTGACGTCGCTGTTCCTCTGGATCGTGCCGATCAGCTACGGCACGTACGGCATGGTTATGGTCATGAACGCGTCGTTCAACGGACTCGGCCATCCGATGCCTGCGGTCTACATCAGCGTCGGCCGAATCGTCGTGCTGTATTTGCCGCTTGCGTTCATCGGGATGCGATTGTTCGACATTGCGGGCATTTTCGCCGCCTATGCGATCGCGAACATCGTCTCCGGTATCGGCGCGTATGTATGGGCACGTAGTACAGTGCGGCGTCGCTGTGCGGCGCACGCCAATTATTAAGACCGCGTCCGGTTGTTGGAGCGCTTCTTGAAGCGCGATCCGGCACAATCGCAGTCGCGGTTCCAGAAGCGCTCCAACATCGGCCTATAGAGACTACGACCTTATCACCAGCATCTTGTCGATCTGCATGTCTTCCATCGTGTAGGGAATGCCGCCGACACCGAGGCCTGATTCACGAAGTCCTGCGAACGGCATGACATCGTCGCGAAACGCGGAGTGATCGTTGATCATGACCGCGGATGCGTCGAGCGATTTGTAGAGGCGCAGCGCAATATCGATGTCCTTGCTATAGACAGCCGCCTGAAACGCGACGGGCAGAGCGTTGGCTTGAGTGACCGCTGCGTCAACGTCCTCGTAACCGTAGACGCAGACAACCGGGCCGAAAATCTCGAGCGTGCTGACTTTCGAGTCCGGCGGCGGGTTCAGCAAGACGGTCGGCTCGTAGCAGGTATCCGATATCTTGTTGCCGCCGCAAAGCAGCGTGGCGCCTGCCGCAATCGCTTCGTCTACCCATTCGGCAACCCGATCGACTTCCGCTGTTCGTATCAATGGTCCAACCTCGGTTGCCACTTCTTCGGGCGGACCGACGACAAGTCCGGACGCGAGTTTGGCGAGATCGTTCGCGAAGCCCGCTGCATCAGCGTCGGGAACGAACACACGCTGCACGGACACGCATACCTGGCCGGCGTGGTAGAAGCCGCCTTTGAGTACTGACGGCAACACGGCTTCCAGGTCATAGGGCGCCGCAAGGATCACGGGCGCCGCTCCACCGTGTTCCAGTGCACAGCGTGCGCCGGGTGAAAGTTTCGAACGCAGCATCCAGCCGACGCGTGCGCTGCCGATAAAACTGAAAAAACCGACGCGCGAATCCGTAACCAGCTTTTCTGCGGTATCGCGATCGTCTGTCGCGATCACCTGACACCATGCCTTCGGCAGTCCGGCTTCGTGCAGGATCTGAACGAAACGCAGGCACGATAGCGGCGTGTCTGCAGCCGGCTTGACCACAACCGGGCAACCGGTGGCAACCGCAGGTCCGACCTGGTGCACGATGAGGTTAAGGGGATGATTGAATGCGCTGACGGCAACGACGACGCCGATCGGTTCCTTTTGGGTAAACGCGCTTCTTCCGCTTGTCGCCGTGGTCGTGCCGAGCGGAATGACGGAACCTGCGTGGCCTCGCAGGGTTTCGATGCACAAATGTACGCCGTCGATCGCACGAATGACTTCGATTCTGGAATCCTGGTACGGTTTGCCGCCTTCACTTGCCGCCAGCAGCGTAAGGTCTTCGACTTGCGACTCCATCAGCGCGGCAGCTTTGCCGAGAATCTCGATGCGTTCCGGAACGGTTAACCAGCGGCTGCGGTCGCGGAACAGTTCGTACGCGACGGACAATGCATCCTCGACGTGATCCGGGCCGGCGGTTGGCACACGATCGAGTTCACGTCCGTCGTACGGCGAGGTAACGATCAGCTCGCCGGCCGGAGCGCGATCCGATTCCAGCATCAGATCGGGCATGTGATCTCACCGAGCTTCTTCGTCAGCAGCGGGTTTTCGCGATAGTCGATCGGAATCACGACGAGACTGGGGCCCTCTTCGCCGAAAGCCGTTTCCAGGGCGGCCGCGAGGTCTGCCGAATTCTCGACGTAGTGCCCGTGCCAGCCGAAGGCCTTTGCCAGCGTGTTCCAGTCGGGATTGCCGAAGGAAAGGTCCGTGTGCCGGCCGAAGTGAGTTTCCTGTTTCCAGGCGATGAGCCCGTACTCGTTGTCCGCCCAGACCATCACGACGATATTGCTGCCGAGCCTCGTCGCCGTTTCCATTTCCTGCACGTTCATCAGGAACCCCGCATCGCCGCAGACCGATAGCACGCGGCGCTCGGGGTGGACGATGCTCGCGGCGATGGCACCGGGCAGAGCGAAGCCCATGGAACAAAAGCCGTTTGGAATGAGGCAAGTGTTCGGTTCGTGACACTGGTAATGCCGGGCACTCCACATCTTGTGCGCGCCGACGTCGGAGAGCAGGATGTCGTGCGGTCCCATCACCTGCCGCGCGTCCCATAGTGCTTTTTGGGGCCGTATCGACCCTTCGGTCGCGTCGTCCTTGTATTCGGCAAAGTCAGTTGCCATGTCCTCGCGGCATTGATGTTGCAGCGTGAAGTCGTAGTCCGGCAATCCGTGCTCATCGATGCGCTCGTTGAGCATCCACAAGGCATGCGCGAGGTCGCCGATCAGCTCCGTCTGCGGGTGGTAGTTGTCGTCGATCTCGGCAGGAAGGAAGTCTGCGTGCAGGATGCTTTTGTCGCCGTTCGGGTTCCAGAGTTGCGGGTGATACTCGACCATGTCGAAGCCGAGGGCGATAACCAGATCGGCGTCGTCGATAGCCATCGAAATGCGGTCTTTGCTGCCGAGGCCGACCGTGTAGAGGCAATAGTCCTCGTCCATGTCGACGCAACCTTTCGCCATGAACGTGCTGACCGTGCCAATGCCGGTCTTCTCGCAAAGGATGCGCAGTTGCTTGCTTGCACGCCGCCGGATACAGCCGTTGCCGGCGAGGATGATGGGCCGCTTCGCGTTGCGAAGCATGTCGAACGCCTGGTCGACGATCTTGTCGTCGGGAACGGAGCGACGAAAACGGCGCGGGACCATCGGCGCGACGTCTGAATTCATCGACGCGATGTCCTCCGGCAATTCGATGTGAACGGCGCCGGGTTTCTCAGTGCGCGCCAGCCGCACGGCCTTGCGAACGATCTCGGGGATCGTGTCCGCATTCAGTATCGTCGTTGCCCACTTGGTGACCGGCTTGAACATGCTGACGACGTCCATAATCTGATGCGATTCTTTATGCAGACGATCCGTGGAACCCTGACCGGTCAGCACCAGCATCGGCGCACGGTCCATGTTCGAGTCGGCGACGCCGGTAATCAGATTGGTGGCGCCCGGGCCGAGCGTTCCCAATGCACCTGCGGGATTGCCCGTCAGCCTGCCGTAGATTTCGGCCATAAACGCAGCGCCCTGTTCATGGCGCGTCAGAATGAACTTGATTGTCTCGGACTGCTCGAGCGACATCATGAAGTCGGCGTTTTCTTCGCCAGGCACTCCGAAGATGTACTCGATACCCTCCTCCTCCAGGCATTTGACCAGCAGGTCGGATGCTTTCATGAGATTTCCTTATTTTCCGTTGCGTTTCGGCCGCGCTTATCGAGACCGGAAAGCGACGCCGTTTATTTCGGGTACCATGAAATGGCAATGGCGATCAGCATACGCGAAATCGATCACATCGTGCTGCGCGTCCGGGATCTCGATCGGATGCTCGGTTTTTACTGCGGCGTGCTCGGCTGTACCGTCGAGCGGCGCCAGGACGATATCGGCCTCATACAATTACGCGCCGGGCGCTCGCTCGTTGATCTCGTCCCCGTCGACAGCGAACTCGGGCGTGGCGGTGGAGCAGCACCGGGTGAGGAAGGCCGCAATCTCGATCACATGTGTTTTCGCCTGGAGACCTTCGACGAGCACGCACTCGTGGAGCATCTCGGGAGTTACGGTGTCGAGTCGGGATCGGTTAGCTCACGCTATGGTGCCGAGGGTTATGGCCCGTCGATGTACATAGAGGACCCCGAGGGCAACACGGTCGAGCTCAAAGGTCCGCCCGCGAAAATAGAGTGACAGTGACCCTAATTGTTTGTGCCGCCAGGTAGCTGAGCAAACAATTAGGGTCACTGTCACTCTATTTTTGCTAGAACCGCTGCGACACGTACTTCCGATAGCCGAAATGCATGCCGATGCCGCGGCTTCCAAGAAACAGCATGAAAGCCAGCCACAAGCCGTCATTGCCGAGCGGTTGCAGCAGGTACCATGCGGGCAGGAAAACGGCGAACGCAGAGAAGACCATGATATTTCGCATTTCGCGGGCACGCGTCGCGCCGACGTAAACACCATCGTACAAGAACGACCAGACCGAGATCAGTGGCGATACGATCATCCAGGGCAGGTATCGCAGTGTCGTTTCCCGAACTTCGGGCAAATCCGTCAGGGCACTGATCAGGAAAGGGCCGCCCAGGAAGTAGAAAGCGCTGAAACCAGACGCGAAGATCAGTGACCATTTGAGGGAGAGCTTGACGGCACGTTCGAGCGCTTCGCGCCGTTGCTCACCGATTGCTTTGCCAACCAGCGCCTCGGCGGCGTGGGCAAAGCCATCCAGGCCGAAAGCCGTTAGATTCTGGAACTGTTGCAGTATCGCATTGGCTGCCAGTATCAATCCGCCCATGCGGGCGCCTTGTGCAGTGACGAACGCGATCGTAAACATCAGCGCCATCGTGCGAATGAACAGGTTGGCATTGATGGCGAAGAACGCTGCGTATTCCCGAATCCTCACGAGTTTGGCGACGGGCCAGCGGCCGGCGTGCCGGCGCAGCTGCTGGCTCGCGAAATACAATGCAACCGCAAGGCCGGTGTACTCGGCGATGACAGACGCGAGGGCGACACCGTCGACTTTCATGCCGAGAGCGATAACGAACAGCAGATCCAGTGCGATGTTGGTCAGATTGATCGTCAGAAATATGAGTAACGGAACGCGGGCATTTTGCAGGCCGAGGAACCAGCCGATCATTACGAAATTCGCGAGCGTTCCGGGTGCGCTCCAGATACGAATCGAAAAATACTCGAGCGCGTATGTTTTCAGGTCCCCGTCCGCGCCGAAAAGATTCATCGCGAGTTGCCCGACAGGCCATTGCAACAGCATTACGGTCGCGGCAATGAAGAGCGCGACAATGAGCGCCTGGCCGAGTGAAACGCGCAGCCCGTCGTTGTCGTTGGCACCGAAGCACTGCGCGGCGATACCGGTTGTGCCCATACGCAGAAAATTCATCCCCGTATAGAGGAAACTGAAGATCGTGGCGCCGATGGCGACGGCGCCGAGATAGACCGGGCTCTCCAAATGGCCGACGACACCGGTATCGACCATGCCGAGCAATGGAACGGATACGTTGGAGAGAATCATCGGCGCGGCGATGCGCCAGACGTCCCGATCTCGTGGCAGTCGGTCCCCGCTCACTAATTAACGCTCAGAAGGGAATGCCCATTCGCCGGTATAGTTCGGACAAAAGCCATGCGGGGCCAATCATCATCAACTGCAAGTCGGTGAGCACGGGCCGCAGCCCTGCCTCGCGGCGGTGACCCAGCCACAGCCCGATCGTACCAGCCACGAACAACCCACCTGACGCGTGCGGGTGTGAATACAGCGACTGCTCGAGCCACAGTTGTATCGCGGCAATTCCCAGGATGAAGGGCAGCATGCCGATCGCGATGGACAGCGAAATAATGAAGTAATAAACGGCCGCCGCCATCAGAAATGCGCTGCCCCAGTTCAGTAACGGCGATATCTCGTAAAACTGCGGCGGGACGGGCAACGACCAGAGCAGCCCGACTGTCCCGATCACGACCATCGGCACGGACGCCCAGTAAACGGCTGGGTAGGTCAGGTCGTCGTGGTCTGCGGCGTAGCGCTCGAGCCAGCCATCACTGTCCGTCATCGGTGTTCTCGAAACAGGGGGAGCAATATTTGAACACAAAAACGGCGATTAAGTGTGTGTTCAGCGACGGGGACGTACAATGTGCGTTGATGACCGTTGGAGCGCTTCTTGAAGCGCGATTGGCGCAGATCGACGTCGCGCTTCAAGAAGCGCTCCAACATCCAAATCATACTAGTCTGGAGAGATATCGCGATGGGCAGTAATACACTTCGGATTGTACTCGCGATCGTGGCACTGGCCGTTCTTATCGGTGGCTGCGAGACGCTGGATCCGTATACCGGAGAGTCGAAAACCAGCAACGCGACGAAAGGTGCGTTGATCGGAGCGGCGGCAGGTGCCGTTGCTGGCCTGATGTCCGGCGACGACGCGGTCGAGCGCCGGCAGCGGGCGCTGATTGGTGCGGGCGTCGGCGCACTCGCCGGTGGCGCCGTCGGCTACTACATGGACCAGCAGGAAGCGAAACTGCGGGCTGAACTCGAGGGTACCGGTGTCAGCGTTACGCGTATCGGTGACAACATCACGCTGAATATGCCGGGAAACGTCACGTTCGCCACCGATAGCTCGGACCTGCGCCCTGCGTTCTTCGGTGTACTGAATTCGGTGGGAAAGGTGCTGAACGAATTCGACCAGACGGTCGTCGAGGTCGCCGGGCATACCGACAGCACGGGCAGCGACGAGCATAACCAGGGCTTGTCGCAGCGACGCGCCAATACCGTGGGCGAGTACCTGTATTCACAGAATATCCTGGACCAGCGCATCATCACGGTTGGCATGGGCGAGCATTACGCGATTGCGGACAATGGTACGCCGGAAGGCAGGCAAATGAACCGACGCGTCGAAATTACCCTCGTGCCTGTCACGGCAAGCTAAACTATCCGGTAACAGGGGAGCGCGTCGGCCATGGAAGGCCGGCGGGTCTTTGTGGGAGCGCACCCCAGCGCGCGATCAGCCCAATAATAAAAGCAAGGGCACGCATGAACCCAGCCTATGCAAAAGGCGATACGGGCATCTGGATCGAAGACACGGGCTTCGTACGGCGCCTGCTATCGGACGACAACGACGGTTCCCGTCATCAGCGCTTTGTCATTCAGTTACGCAACGGCCAGACCTTGCTCATCGCGCATAACATAGACCTCGCCAAACGCGTGCCCCTCGGGCTGGGGGAGCGGATCCATTTTCGTGGAATGTACGAATGGAACGATCTCGGTGGTCTCGTACACTGGACGCATCACGATCCGCAGGGTATCGAAGACGGTGGCCATGTTTGCTATCGAACACGAACCTATGAATGAGGGTCTTATGAACAGGGATTACGACGCAATAATCATCGGTGCCGGCATCATTGGTGCAAGCATTGCGTTCGAGCTCGCGAAAAAGGGTTACAGGACGCTCAATGTCGACAAACTGAGCGCGGCGGGCGCCGGGTCAACGGCCAATACCTGCGCCATCATCCGTACGCACTACTCGACGCTCGAGGGCACGGCGATGGCCTACGAGAGCTACCTGCACTGGAAGAAATGGCCTGAGTACCTGGGTACCAGGGACGAGCGCGGCTATGCGGAGTTTCGTGAGACCGGGCTTGTGATCCTGCACGGCGGGGAGCACGACATGACCGTGCACATCGATAATCATCGTGAACTGGGGATTCCGATCGAAGAGTGGGACCTCGATACCGTGAAGGAAAAACTACCGTTTATCGACGTCAGCGCTTTTTTTCCGCCGCGCAGACCCGACGATGAAAAATTCGGCAACAGTACGGGAAAGCAGTTACGCGGCGCGATTTTCATTCCGGGCGGCGGTTACATCAACGATCCGCAACTCTCTGTCCACAATGTGCAGCGCGCAGCAGAGGCTCATGCTGCCGAGTTCAAATTCAGGGCTGAGGTTACGGAAGTTCGTCAGGACGATGGCCGTGTCGTCGGCATCACATTGCAGGGTGGTGAGCAAGTCGATGCGCCGGTCATCGTAAATGCGGCCGGCCCACACTCCTTCATCGTTAATCGCATGGCCGGCGTCGACGACAAGATGAAGATATCCACTCGTGCGTTGCGTCACGAGGTGCACTTTGTGCCTGCGCCTGACGATTACGATCTCGACAAGGACGGGCGCGTAATATCGGACGACGATATCTCGGGCTACTCGCGGCCGGAAACAGGCAATCTGCTTTTAATCGGCAGCCAGGACCCCGACTGCGATCCCAAAGAGTGGGTCGACGATCCGGACGACTACAACCGGCAGGTGAGCGACGAGCAATGGCAGGCGCAGGTACTGCGGATGGCACAGCGCATACCGAGCTTGCCGGTTCCCGGACAAGCCACGGGCATTGTCGATCTGTACGACGTGAGCGATGACTGGATTCCGATCTATGACAAATCGGACCTTGGCGGTTTCTACATGGCTGTCGGCACCAGCGGCAACCAGTACAAGAACGGGCCGATGGCGGGCCTGCTGATGGCGGAGCTGATCGATGCCTGCGAACATGGACACGATCACGATGTGGATCCCGTCACCGTCGAGTGCCCGATAACGGGATTCCCGTTGAGTGCCGGTTTTTATTCACGAAATCGCGAGATCGTCGAGGACAGCAGTTTTTCTGTGCTGGGTTGATTCTGCTCGGCACCGATCGCGCTTCAAGAAGCGCTCCAACAAAAGCCGCTCTTCGGAGCGGCTTTATCGTTCATAGAGCAGGGCGGATCAGAGCGCCATCTGATTACCGAGCTTCTTGATCGCGTTGGCTTCGACCTGGCGTACACGCTCGGCGGAAATGCCGTAGTGATCGGCTAGTTCGTGCAGCGTCATCTTCTTCTCGGCAAGCCAGCGGCTCTCAATAATGTGGCGGCTGCGCTCGTCAAGTGTCTTGATCGCGGCGGCCATGCGCCCGGAAGCGTCACTGTTGAAGTCAGCTGTTTCGACGAGTTTTGCCGGATCCGAATTCGGGCTCGGTAAATACGCGGCAGGCGTAAATGCTCTTTCGTCGTCAGCGTCCGGTGCCGGATCGAAGATGGCGTCCCGCGCGTGCAGGCGCTTCTCCATCTCGGTGACTTCCTTCGGGCTTACGCCGAGATCTTTTGCGACGGCCTGGGTTTCGGCATACGTAAGCCATGCAAGGTTCTTTTTCGCTTTACGAAGATTGAAGAAAAGCTTGCGTTGCGCCTTGGTGGTTGCGACTTTGACGATACGCCAGTTGCGCAGCCCGAATTCGTGACTCTCGGCGAGTATCCAGTGCACGGCGAACTACACGAGGCGTACGTCATACTCGGGATCGAAGCGTTTGACGGCCTTCATGAGGCCGACGTTACCTTCCTGGATCAGGTCGCCGAGAGGCAGGCCATAGCCGGTGTAGCCTTTTGCGATATGCACGACGAAACGCAGGTGCGCCATAACGAGCTCGCGCGCCGCGTCGAGGTCTTCGTGCTCACGAAATTGTATGGCCAGCGCCTGCTCGTCTTCCTTGCTGAGCACGGAAACGGCGCCGACGGCCTGAATATAGGCGTCGAGGCTGCCGACCGGGCCGGCCAGTATCAAATCCTGGTTACGAAGGGCTAAAGCGTTGCTCATTCGATCCTCCTCTTGGACGTACAATTTTAGCACTCGGTACCTTAGAGTGCTAACGGGCAGGAATGGTTCCAGCACTAAAGTGGGATAATCGCCCTTAAAACAGCGATTTAGCTATTCCAGGGCCATCAAATTTATGTCTAATTCCAGCGCTATCAGAAACTTGCAGAGGTCCGACCCCTAGCGCTAGGGGCTGAAACTTGCAGAGGTTCGACCCCT
>DAOWGY010000157.1 GCA_030641695.1 Gammaproteobacteria bacterium | reverse complement strand
GGCGACCACGGGCGGCAACAAGCTCCTGGCGGCGCCGCGATCGACGAGTATTGTTTCCGCTGCACCGCAGATTCCGGTGCGGCGCATTTTGGCATTCAGGACAATATCCGTCGCCATCACTACATCCGCTGCCTCGTGCAGATAAACGTGGCAGATCCCTTCGAGATGGCCGATCACGGGTACGCGAGCCTCATCCTGCACTCGCTTGATCAGGCTCTTGCCACCTCTCGGCACGACAACGTCGAGCCACTCGCCCATCGACGACAACAAAAAGCCGACCGCGGCGCGGTCCGTCGTCGGCACCATTTGCACGGACTCCGCCGACAAGCCGGCTGTCTCGAAGCCGGCGCAAAGGCAGGTGTGAATCGCGCGGCTGGAATGAAAACTCTCAGAACCGCCGCGCAGGATGACCGCATTGCCGGACTTGATACACAGTCCGGCCGCGTCCGCGGTGACATTGGGCCGGCTCTCATAAATGATGCCGATTACGCCGAGCGGCACGGCGACCCGCTGAATCTGCAAGCCATTGGGTCGCTGCCACTCTGCCATTACGCGACCGAGCGGGTCCGGGAGCGCGGCGATAACCTCGAGTCCGGTCGCCATGCCCTCGATGCGCTCGTCGTCCAGCATTAGCCGGTCGAGCATCGCCGCACTCAATCCGCGCTGTTTCGCATCCTGCATGTCGATCGCATTGGCGTCGAGAATAGTCGCGCATCCCGCGCGCAATGCCGCTGCCGCAGCGTCGAGTGCTCTGTTTCGTGTATCTCCGTCCGACATCGCGAGCGCGCGCGCTGCCTGCCGGGCGGCACGACCGAGCGACTTCATCGTCGTTGCGATTGAATCGGCTGCAA
The DNA here is from genome assembly GCA_030641695.1 of Gammaproteobacteria bacterium. Taxonomy (GTDB): domain Bacteria; phylum Pseudomonadota; class Gammaproteobacteria; order Steroidobacterales; family Woeseiaceae; genus UBA1847. The sequence continues at coordinate 11,699 of DAOWGY010000157.1, read as the reverse complement.
GCGTGTTAGCTGTCACTGTTGAATATCACCAGTTCGTCACGGTGCACCATAACCGAGCGGCCGCGATACCCGAGTACGTCTTCGATTTTGTCCGACTGGCAACCGGCCAGTTGTACGGCTTCCTCGTACGAGTATTCGGCCAGACCGCGGCCGAGTTCGTTGCCACGCGGGTCGACCAGGATAACGACATCACCGCGCCGGAAGTTACCGACGGCCTCGACGACACCGACTGGCAACAGGCTGTTGCCGCTGTGCAACGCACTAACGGCTCCATCGTCCAACCTTAACTCGCCACGAACCTCGAGAACACCGGCCAGCCATTGCTTGCGCGCAGCAGCCGGCGTGCCCGCGGCACGAAACAAGGTGCAACGCCCGCCTGCCGCCAGCGTGCTCAGCGGTCGATCGACCACACCGTTGGCGATGACAGTCGAGCAACCAGCGTGTGTCGCAATACGCGCTGCCTGCACTTTGGTCGCCATTCCGCCGCTGCCGATATCCGAACGCGTCTCCCCTGCCATGCACAACATCTCCTGGGTAATCGCGAACACCTCAGGAATGTGCTCAGCGGCGACGTCGCTTGCCGGGTCTGCCGTGTAGAAACCATCGACGTCCGATAACAGGATCAAGGCATCCGCCATGACCAGTTGCGCAACCCGCGCGGCGAGGCGGTCGTTATCGCCATACCGAATTTCCTCGGTGGCCACCGTATCGTTTTCATTGATAACCGGTACGACCGAGCGCTCGATCAGGCGCCCGAGCGTGCCCCGCGCATTCAGAAATCGGTGCCGGTTTTCCGTGTCTTCGGGCGTCAGCAGGACCTGCGCCGTCGTTACTTTGTATTCCGCGAGCGCCTCGCTGTACGCATGTGCCAACTGCACCTGGCCAGCCGCCGCAGCCGCTTGCAAATCTTCGAGCTTCGCACGGCGTTTGTTGATACCGAGTACGTTACTGCCGATGGCGATCGCGCCCGAGGACACGATGAGCAGTTCGTGGCTGTCGCCGTGCAGCTGGGCGACGTCCGCGGCCAATCCGGCCAACCACGTCCTGTCGACATGACCATCGTCGCCGATCAGCAGCGAAGAACCGACCTTGATGACAAGACGGCGATGATCATCGACGACGAACCCGGCCACGCTTCACCCCGACAGTCGGTGATAGCGATCGTAGGAGGACAGCGTCACCTCGCCCTTGGACACCGCAACGCTGCCGCTGCGGGCAACGGCAGACAATTCGCCGATATCGGCCGCATCGTTGACGAATTCGTCAATCTCGGCGATTCGGCCGGTCAATTGCAGCGTGCAGCTGAATTGATCGTCGTCGAGAACCTCCGCACTGAATTTCTTCGCCAGGGTCATTGCCCTTGCCAATCCACCAGCGCCCAGTTTCAGTTTGATAATCGCGAGCTCGCGCTCGAAATGATCGCCCAGAGTCATGTCATGAATGTTAACGACATCGACGAGCTTCGCCAGCTGTGCATTCAACTGTGCGATCGCGGCGTCCGAGCCGGTTACGACCAGTGTCACCCGCGATACGGCCAGGTCGTTGGTTGGCGCAACGTTCAAAGACTCAATGTTATAGCCCCTGCTCGAGAACATACCTGTCATGCGCGTCAATGCGCCGACTTCGTTCTGCAGCAATACCGATATCGCGTGTCGCATCGCCTCACAAACCTCGTACAAATAGAATCGACTGAAACTACATCGCCCGCCGATTGCGCGCATGTTGGCCCGTCAAACCGAGTATTGCAATGCAATAAAAATTAGTAAACACTCGCCGAAAAACCGGCACTTGAACGAGCGACAATAGGACAGTGAGCAAACAGACCAGCGTAGAGCAGACGAACGGCCGCCCTATGGCCGGTACGGTCATGAGCGGCGCCGATATCGTCGTTCAGGTGCTCGCCGATGAGGGCGTCGACACGATCTTCGGCTACAGCGGTGGAGCAATTTTGCCGACCTACGACGCCGTATTCCGATACAACGACCAGCATCAGCGCGCTGACGGTAGTGCTGCGATGCCGCTTATCGTGCCTGCCAATGAGCAGGGCGCGGGATTCATGGCCTCCGGGTACGCGCGCGCCAGCGGCAAGGTTGGCGTCGTCATGGTGACCTCGGGCCCAGGCGCGACCAATACGGTCACGCCAGTGCGCGACTGCATGGCCGACTCGGTTCCAATCGTCGTCATTTGTGGCCAGGTACCCAGAGCCGCTATCGGCACGGACGCCTTCCAGGAAGCGCCCGTCTCCGCGATCATGGGGGCCGTCGCCAAGCATATTTTTCTCGTCACCGAACCCGAGCGCCTCGAAGAGACGGTGCGCAGCGCGTTCGAACTCGCACGTACCGGGAGACCAGGTCCCGTCGTCATCGATATTCCCAAGGACGTGCAAAACTGGCAAGGCGGGTTCAAAGGCGGTGGCACTCTGCCCTTGCCCGGCTATCGGCGCCGCTTGCGGTCGGTCACTGAAAATGAACTCAGCGACGATTCCTGCGAGCGCTTCTTTACGATGCTCGCCGAATCGGAGCGGCCGCTGATTTACGCCGGCGGCGGTGTCATCAACGCCAATGCCGCAAAGTCGATGCGGCGACTCGCCTCGGCGTATGGCATTCCCGTCACGACAACATTGATGGCACTTGGCGCCAGCGACACACATCACCCGCTGGCTCTGCACATGCTGGGCATGCACGGACTCGCCTCGGCAAACTACGCGGTCGAGGATTGTGACTTTCTGATTGTGGTTGGCGCACGATTTGATGACCGTGTTGCCGGCGACCCCGCGAATTTCGCTCCGAACGCAGGAAACATTGCACACTTCGACGTCGACAGCGCAGAGATCGGCAAGGTCAGACGCGTTACCTGGCACCAGGTCGGCATCCTCGACCGTGACCTCGGCGACATGCTCGCTTACGGTCAGCGCATCGGCTTCGAGAAAGATCTCTCGACCTGGCATGACGAAATTGCGCATCTCAAGAAGGAGCACCGCCTCGACTACGATCGCGACAGCAAGTTGATCCAGCCGTACGCAATCATCGAGGAGGTCAACAAACACACGAATGGCGATGCCATCATCTCCACGGGCGTCGGGCAGCACCAGATGTGGGCCGCACAATATTTCGACTATCGCGAACCACGACTTTGGCTGACATCGGGAAGCATGGGCACGATGGGGTTCGGTCTGCCAGCCGCGATAGGCGCGCAATTTGCACGACCCGAACGTATGGTCATCGATATCGACGGCGATGGCAGCATGCGCATGAACATCGGCGAACTCGAAACGGCCACGACCTACAACCTGCCGATCAAAGTCATCGTACTCAACAACTATGGCGACGGCATGGTCCGCCAGTGGCAAAAGCTTTATTACGACAGCCGCATGTCCGGGAGCGACAAGTCACTGCACAGCAAGGACTTCGTCAAAGCCGCCGAGGCGGACGGTTTCGGATATGCGAAAAAACTGGACCGCAAGCAAGACATCCAGAACGTCATCCGCGAATTCATGGAGTATTCCGGACCGGCGTTTCTGGAAGTCATCATCGACCCCGATGCCGGTGTCTACCCTATGGTCGGGCCGGGTCTGTCTTATGACAAAATGATTACAGGCGACTTCATCAAGAGCCGCAGCAAACGCGGGGACGATCAGCCTGGCCCAAGCGAGATGTTCTAGGTAGTTACCGGAATTCACCGCCCTCACAGCCCCTGCTAACCTGATTCGCCAGGCTTGGTGGATCTCCATGGCGACACAAACCGGCAAGACGCGCACGATCACGGGCTTCCTCGCGGACCTGCTCGAGTACCCGCGCTGGATGATCGAGCGTGATGTCGATTTCACCAACTGCAAATATGAAGGCCACTACAACGCGTTTATTGCCGATTGCAAATATTGCCGATTCGGGACGGCGTGCCAATGGCTTGATAAAAATCGTACACCGTCCATCGACGGCGCGAGTATCGAAGAACTGAGCGACGCCCTGGAGGCTGCCGTCAAGTACCTGCGGGCAGCCCACCCTCATGAACGGCACTGCGGCTGCAAGACCTGCCGCTGGCTGCGCGAAGCCCGTCATTTCAAACGCTCACACCTCAAATAAAGATAAGCGCGACAATACGGTCGATGAGACGATTGATACGACCTTGGCTGCCTTTACGCCCTGATATGATGCAGGCTCTCGGACGGAGCGCGAAATGAGCGATATCACCTTGTCGGGCAGCTGCCTGTGCGGCTCGGTCGCCTACGAACTGCAGGGCGACGCCAGGCGTTTTTTTCACTGTCACTGCGAGCGCTGTCGCAAGTCGAGCGGCGGCGCACACGCCAGTAACATCATCCTCAAGTTACATGGATTTACCTGGACTGCCGGTGAGTCACTGACACGCCGCTACAAGGTGCCCGAGGCCGAGCGCTTCGCCGTGGTATTTTGCAGCGAGTGCGGCAGCCCCCTGCCGCGAGTGTCGCCGGACGGTCAGATTGCAGTCGTACCGGCCGGATCGCTGGATCACGAGCCCGGCATCGAGCCCCAGGCCAGGATATTTGCCGATTCCCGTGCCGACTGGTCATGTGACGGCAGTGAAATTCCGACCCACGCGACATACCCGCCACAGTCGTGAGCCGCCGCCATGCGCTATCGGACGGGATTTCCGTACTCCCCCACGCTCCGGTATTATGTGAACCGGCGCAAGGACATTTAGCCCGGACTGATAGACAGTGGATTCGTCAAAAGTCCGGGTGCCGGGGATAAATTGATCACGCCGCAACGCGACAATCTGAACAAGATCGTCATCCTCAACCCCAAGGGGGGTTGCGGGAAGTCGACGCTCGTCACCAATATTGCCGTCTGCTATGCCTCGCGCGGACCTGCGCCTGCCGTGATGGATTTCGACCCGCAAGGCTCGACCATGGCGTGGCTCGAACGACGTTCACCGGAGCGGCCGACTATTCACGGCATCGCCGCGTACAAGAAGTCGATGCAGGCGACGCGCAGCTGGCAGCTTCGTGTGCCAAACGAAACCGTCAACTTAATCGTCGATTCCCCGGCCGGGATCAATCACGACGACCTCAGGGAGCTAACGCGCGATGCATCGACGATCCTGGTACCGGTATTGCCATCCATGATGGATACGCATGCCGCATCGCGGATCATCGCGGACCTGCTGCTGGTCGCGAAAATCAATCGCAACGAGCGCAAGCTAGCCGTCGTTGCGAATCGCACGCGCAAGAACACCAGGAGCCTGGCGCAACTCATGCGCTTCCTCGACTCGCTGGGTATACCGATTGTCGGCGTACTGCGTGATAGCCAGTGTTACGTACACGCCGCTGAGGAGGGCGTCGGCATTCACGAGATGCAACCATCGCGCGTCCGCGATGATGTCGAGCAGATTGAACGAATCGTGACGTGGCTGGACGGCTGGGAGCAGCGTCGTCAGCGAGGCATCGAAATCACCAATATCCGCCGCCGTCCCCTGTCAGCCGCGGCATTGGCCCGATAATCTCAGCTTGCCCCTTCCTGCACTGACGCAAATAATTCCAGATCGACATTGCCGCCACTGATGACGATGGCCGTGGTTTTTCCTGCTGTCGCGATCTTGCCGCTGAGAACGGCCGCGAGTGATACGGCGCCCCCGGGCTCGACCACGAGCTTGAGATTCTGAAACGCAAATCGCATGGCGGCGCAGACCTCTTCATCCGTCACGCTGAGCCCGGCAGCAAAAAGTCGTTGCTGAATCTCGAACGGCAGCCTGCCGGGAGATTCGGCGAGCAGTGCATCGCAGATGGAACGAGCATCGGGCGCCACGTGTAGCCTTTCGCCGGCTGCGAGCGAGCGTGCCGTATCATCGAACGCGGCTGGTTCGACGGTATGCACAGCCACTTCCGGCAAACGAGCTTTCAGTGCGACTGCACTTCCGGCTGAGAGTCCGCCGCCACCGCAGTTGATGAGCACCTGATCAGGAGGCAGCCCGAGATCCAGGGCCTGCTCGGCAATTTCCAGACCGACCGTACCCTGACCCGCGATGATATGGTCGTGATCGTAAGACGGCACGAGTTCGGCGCCTCGCTCCGTCGCAATGTCACGCGCGATCGCTTCGCGGTCGCCCGCATAGCGATCGTAGGTGATAACTTCACCGCCCAGGCGACGCGTATTGTCCATTTTCGCCCGGGGGGCATCCTCGGGCATGACGATTGCCGTAGGGATACCCAGCAGCCTGCCCGCCTTCGCAACGCCTTGCGCGTGGTTGCCGGACGAGAATGCGACGACGCCACTGCGCGCGGCGGCGGCTGGCAGTTGGCTCATCAGGTTGTAGGCGCCGCGTATCTTGAACGATCCCACGACCTGCAAATTCTCGGTCTTGACCAGCACCTTGCCGCCTGCGATGTGATCGAGTTCGTCGTTTTGAATCAGCGGTGTTCTGATGGCAATGCCGGTCAGCCTCTCTGCAGCAGCCTCGACATCACTTATCGAAATCATTCGACGCCGGAACTCGCAGCGAGACGGTCGATCTTGGCCGCGCAGATGAAATCGTTGTCCGACAAGCCGTTGATCGCGTGGGTTGTGTAGCTGACATCGCACACACCGTAACTGACGGTCAGCACAGGATGGTGGCCTTCGACAATAGCGATCCAGGCAACCGCGTTGGCAAATCCGAGGGTCCGGCTGTACGCCGAAAACAGAAATCGGCGCGAGATACTCAGACCATCCTCACCGAGCATCCATGCCGGGTCCAGCGCCCGCATGAGTTCCGCACATTGTTCCGGTCGCAGTGGTTTAACACCGCCTTCACAGGGCTTGCAGCGTCTATCGGCGAGTTTTTTTGACATCGTATTACTATAAACCAATCGCGCTTCGAGAAGCGCTCCAACAAAAAAGGCCGGCCCCGAAGGGCCGGCAAGGCGGAGACTCGAGAAGCACTGTCAATTCGGATTGGCCGCGAGCGAGGGCGTATTGTCGATGAACAGAGTGAGGCTGACGCGCCGCTCCAGGGCATAGCTGTCGATGGACTCGTCCTGAGCCGGTGACTCGCCGTGCGCGGCCACGCTGATGCGAGAGTTGTCGATGCCGGCCGCTACCAGCTGATTGCGGACGAACTCGACGCGCTGCTCGGACAGCTTCTGGTTGTAGTTCTCGGTGCCGCGCGCGTCGGCGAAACCATCAAGCTGTACGTGAATGTCGGGCATTGACGCAAGCGTCGTCGCCAGGTCATTCAAACGAATGCCGGTAGTGTCGGCCAACACCGACTCGTCTGTGCGGAACAACAGATCCATGGCGATGCCGGCCTGCAACAGGCTCACGACCTCGGGCCGCGCAATGCGTTGCATACGCACGAGCTCGATCGTAAGCGTGTCGATATCCGCGTCCAGCTCGCTGATGTCGCGCTCGAGGCCGGTAACCTGCGTACGCGACTGACCGAGCGAAGCCGTCAGCGCTTCGATCTCACCTTCCTTCTTGTGAATGTTGTCGCCGATTGTGGCGCCTATCGCTGCACCGATAATCAGGCCAACCGGGCCGCCGGCAGCGGCGCCGACGATGGCACCTGCGCCCACACCGACATTTTCCTGTTTGGATGCATTCGCTTGTGCAGCGGCGGGTGCCAGTGCAATCAGGCCAACTATGGCAATCGTTGAAATTGTATTACGCATTGTATTTTCCTCCGTTAGCTCTGGCCACCCTCGTGGCCTTCGACGGACTCATTACAAAGCGCAATAGCGGTGCCGAAGGGCCCGTATCATGCAAAGTCAGGGATCAAATATGGCAAATTGTGCGGCGGTCGCAGTTAGCGGTCCCAGTGGGTCAGGGCAACGAAGGTGCCGCCATTGCGCTCACACAACACGCGCATGAGCTGCGCGAATTTGTGGGCGGTCGGCGGAATGTTGCCGCCGCCGCGGAACAGGAACGGAAATCCGACCGCATGAATTCGCACCATGCGATTGCCGTCGGCGTCTTCGCGATTGATCGCATCGACCTGGCGCACGACATTTTCGACCGAGCGGCCGCTGAATTCATCGCCGAATACATAAATACTGATTTTCTTGTCGGCAGACCAGTAGGTGCTGATCGCGTAGATGATGCCATCGACAGGATTACTGTCGCTGAACGGCCGCCACAGTCGCATCGTGTTCTTGATGGCTTCGCGACGTCCCGGCGTATCCGGAATCCACTTGCCCGCATACTGCGAGAACATGTAACTGCCGTTGTCGTTCATGATCTGCAAGCCCTTGACCTGCGGATACACGTCGAGCGTTTCGTTGAGCTTTCTCTGAACACGGTCCCAGTTGTACTGCTGCATGCTGCCGGACGTGTCGATAATGAAAATGATGTACTCGCTGTCGACCGGTATGCCCGCAACAGCGTCGTTGTCCGCACGCTTGTAATACGGTTGCAGACGTCGCATCTCCTCGCTGAGTCGTTGTTTTGCAGACGCCAGCGCGCCCTCGTCGATGGTCGAATCCGAGTCTTCCTGGGACGCTTCGTACTGGCCTTTGACCGTGTTGAGCTCTCCCTGCAGACGTGCGAGCTGGATCTTCGTATCCGAGGTCTGTACGCGTACGTCTACGAGGTCACGATTGAGGACTGCGGTCTCGCCGCGAAGGTCGAAGAGCTCCTGCTGCAATAACGCGATCAGCGCTTCCAGGTCATCCTGGGTTTTTTCGATGATCATCGGCTCATAGATCTTGGAGAGAACCAGCAACAGGATAATTGCGCCGAAACCACAGCATATGCAGTCGAGAAACGACAGGCTGAATGCTTCAATGTCTCGACGCCGCTTTCTCATGACATCTCCCGGTACTCCATCGTACTACGGCCAGTCACGGCTCACCGCCATGAAGGATCCACCGGTGCCGTAAGCCAGCGTCCAGTAGGCGATTGCCGCATCGAAATCGCCTTCCATCGGGAACAGTAGAATATTGACCGGTATTCCGCCCGGCAGTTCACGGATCGAGCGACCGTGCATGCTCATTCGGTCACGGCCCGTAACCATCCTGCGATTGCTGGTTGACTCCATCATCGTCGGTAAACCGTCCACGAGCAAAATGATGTTGTCCGGTCGTGGTGTCAGCGTCGAGGCAACCTCATAGGCGGCCCGAATGTTCGTGCCGTTCTCCGGTACCGTACGGCGCAGCACCCGAAGGGCTTCGTCGAGCTGAATGGCATCATCAGCCTCCAGCCAGGTGCCGTCGCTGCCTTTGATGACCGGTTCGACCTCATTGTTGAACATGTAGATCTGGAACTCGCTGCCGGGCTTGAACTGCGACGTCAGCCAGTCGACACTCGCCACCACCTGACGCCATTTTACGGCGCGTAATTTGTCACGAGTCGACATGTTGCGACGACGAATGATATTCACGATCGTATCGTCGAGCATGCTCGCTGACCTGTCCACGAGGATCAGCGTGCGATTGCCGCCCAGTTTCAAACCGGTCAGGTACTGCCGATCACCCTCACCCTTGAACTCGCGGATTCTGGCGCCCTGGTTTTCTTCCTCGGCCTTCAGTGCAAGCAGACGCTTGACCTCCTCCTCGAGGGACTCGATGTCGCTTTTCAATGCTTCGACGCGCTCGATCTTGGCAAGCGTTTCGTCGTCGTATTGTGCAAGTTCCTCGCGCAACTCCTGGATCAACCTGATGATCTGGGCGATCTTGCCTTCGGCCGTCTCTTTTTCCTCCTCGAGCGTCTCCATCGTGTTCTTGGCGAGCACGAAATTCTTGCGGCCATCGAGTATCTCGACCTCGAGCTGACTCGCTTCGGCCATGAGCTCTGTCGGATCGTTTTCAGTGGACTCTTTGACCTGGGCGTTAATGATCATGAAGAACAGGATCACCGCACCGAATCCGCAACTCATGCAGTCGAGGAACGACATGCTGAAGACTTCGAATTGCCGGCGTTTACGCGCCACCGTCAGCCTCCGTCATGATCAGGCGCAACTCATAACCCGGGCTACCGAGCCTGATCAGGTCACCGATCTGCAACACCGCGGAGCCGTCGATCTTGTGACCGTTGAGAAACGTGCCGTAACGGCTGAAGTCCTGCACGACACACTGACCGTTCTGGAGCACGAGAGTGCAGTGCCGCCGCGATACGCCGGGCATGTCGGCCTGCAGATCGATCCAGCGCTCGCCCGGCGCCGGCTGTGAGCCGAGCGTCAACGGCCGGTCGTCGATCGCGTAGGCCGTGTTGTCGAACAACGCGTGTGTTGGCAGCCCTACGGTCGTGGGCGCCTCGTCATTTCTGATCGCAACCGGTGACTGGTCCCAGGGCAAAACCCGAATCAGGCTGACGCCGCCCTCTCCTCGCTGCATGTCCCGGCAGCGTGTCAACAATCCACGCGCGGTCGCGCCGGGCTCTAGCAGGAACACCTCTCCGCCGACGCGCGCAGCGAGCATATCTGCAAGCCCCGGCATGCGCGCAGCACGGTCGCTCAACTGAATCGCGGGCGTTTCCTCGGCCCGATAGATTGCCCGCAGCTGGCTCGCGATACGCTGATAGACGGGGGCGGCGGCCGAGATCAGGTGCAGTGAGTCAATCTCGGCCTTGTGCGAGATGCCCTGGTACTCGACGTCCAGCACCACTTTGTCGCCGGACGAGGCCGCTGCCAGCCATCCGCTCAGGCGATCGAGCAGAAGCTGCTCTGTCTCCGCGGTGTGCAGGGGGTCGAAACGTGATTGCTTGATGAGCGCGTCTGCAATGACCCGTATCCACGCGTCATAGAGCGTCATTATTCCACTGCCTTCGATGACCGCGTTGCGCTCGAGCTGCGCCTGCCCGTTCTGGGCCAGCCGTGACAAGGTTGCGACATGCAGGCTGAGATCGACGTGCACGGGCACCGCGCCCTTGTATTCGCGGCGCGTCGCGGCGACCGCTGCGTCGACGAGGCCCGCGATCGGTACGGCGAGCTCGTTTGCGATGCCCAGGAACAGTCCGAGGTTGTCGCTGTTCATATAAGCAGGCACGGCAACCGCGAGCCGGTCGCCCGAGGAGGAAATCTGTTGCCAGACTTGCTCGAGCTGACGGCTGACGAGGTCGGCGGCGCTCAGATGCTGAAAACGCCGATCGGGAAGCGGGTCGGTCTTCAGATCCGACCAGAACCTGTTCTGGATTCTGCGTGGCTTTACGCGCGCGTTTTCGAACGCCCTCGTGCCAGTGGTGAGTTGGTCGTCTTCCAGCAGCGCAAAGCCGGGCTCACGGTACAGCATGCGATCGGCGCCAAGCACCGAAATTCCGGCGTCGTTGATGTGCGCTGACAGTAAGGACACGACTTACTCCGGCCTGCGATCAGTCCGCCTTCATATGGCGAATCAGCTTATCGTCGAGATACACCTGCGTGTCGAACACGAGGCGTTCCTGCAGCAGTTGCAACTGATAGACGAGAAACATCAGGAAAATGCTGATTAACAATGCGATGAAGGTGGAATTGAACGCAACGCCCAGGCTTTGCGTTACGCCTGCGATGTCACCCTGAACCGCCTTGTCCGCCTGCGCGAGCGCTTCACCGATACCGCGAACCGTGCCGATGAAGCCAATTGACGGAATTGCCCAGGATATGTAGCGGATCATCGACAACTCGGACTCGAGTCGCTCCGCCTCGGATTCGGTGATCGTATTGGTACTCATCGATACGTCCTGAATGTTGTGCGTCGAGTTGAAGCGGCGTAATGCGTTCAGTAATGCGCGAGGCAACAGCATCCGTTGCTGTTCGTCCGGTAACTGTTCTACCTGGCG
>DAOWGY010000352.1 GCA_030641695.1 Gammaproteobacteria bacterium | reverse complement strand
CGTCGTTGTCGCTGTCTACCGATGCACGCTTCATGCCTTCGGAGTTGTAAATCAATTCGATCTCACCCGCTGAGCTTACTGCGATAATGCCGCCGTCGCCGCCAAGGTGTTTCACGTCCGCGAGCACCTCGTCAATCGCCTGGCTCAAAGAAGCGCCGGCCCTGACCTTGTAAGCGACCGACAGTGCGGCGCCGGTACGTATGAAATACTCTCCCGTGCCGGAACAGGAGATCGCAATTTCGCTGTCTGCCCAGGTCCCCGCGCCAATGATCGGCGTGTCGCCGACACGGCCTTCGAGCTTCGCGAAGGTGCCGCCGGTCGATGTCGCCGCGGCCAGTTCCCCGTTCGTGTCCAACGCCACCGCACCGACCGTGCCGTGCATCTGTTGCTCGATCTCTTCCTCGGTGACGCCGATCGGCAGCATGTAGTACTTGTCGGGCTCCTCGACCAACTCGAAACCCTGCGCACGCGCGAAGGCAAGCGCACCGTCACCGGCCAACATGACATGCGGAGTCGCTTCCATGACTCGCCGTGCCACCGAAACCGGGTTCACGACGTCCCGAATCGAGGTAACTGCGCCTGCCTCACTCACCGGTCCATCCATGATCGAGGCATCGAGTTCGACATAGCCCGCCGAATTCGGCGCCGAGCCGCGGCCGGCAACATACAAGCCGCTGGATTCCATCTCGGTAACGGCATATTCGACGACATCGAGTGCCCGCGCGCCCGATCCAAGCCGGTCGCGCGCGTTCTCGGTCAGTTCGCGCATGTGAAACTCGGCCACCGCGTAGTCGCGGCCGCTTCGGGCACCGGCGCCGCCATGCAGCGCAAAAGCGAATGTCTTGTTGCTCATGGAGACAGTCTACTAATTAAAGAGGGTCGAACAGCACGTTTTCGCTGAATTAAGCAGGGTCGAACCGCACTTTTGCTACTGGCCGCCACCAACGGTGATGAGTAGCAAAAGTGCGATTCGACCCCAATTAACTCTAAACTGTGTCCCGATGCGGATTCAGGAACTCTACGGACAACTGCAGAAGCGTCGCGTCATTCGCGCGGCCGTGATCTACCTGGCGTTGCTGTGGGCGGCATTGCAGGCGGCAGATCTGTTCGCGGGCGCGGACATCGTCGATGAGTCTGCGGTGCGCTGGCTGATCGTGGGTGGTGTCGCCGGCTTGCCACTGGTATTGCTGGCGAGCTGGTTTCTCGAAAGTCCCTGGCGTGAGCGTCGCTGGACTGCGGTTGCGGGCGATGTGCTGGTGATCGTTGCCGTCGGTCTCGCTGCAGTGCTTTTCGCATGGCAACAATGGTTCGTATCGTTCACGCGCCCGACAATAGCGGTACTGCCGATCGAGGCGACGGACACCCGCATCGAGACAACGGACCTTGCGGACCATCTTACGAGGCGCTTGCGAATGTTGTTAGCGACCCGACCCGAACTACGGGTTATGGAACTCGACAGTTCAATGCACCCGTCACTCGACGAGTTGTCCGTCGCCGCGAAGTCCGAGGCGCTCGCAGCGGAATATGTCCTTTCGGGAACGATGAGCGGGAGGGAACAGAATCTGCGCTTGTCCATGCAGTTATTCGCAGGCGATGGTCAGTTGATCTGGAGCGAGCGCTTCGAAGGTCCGCTGATGTACCAGGAGCAACTGCAGGGGTGGGTGCTGGATGAGCTTTGGCCACAGCTGCCCCTGAAAGCGGAAGCGCTGGGCGAATCACGTGAACTGCTAGCGAGTTGCGGCTACCCGGCCGACACCGTTGCGATACTGACGCTTGCGCGAGTGGGTCGCCGAGGCGGCGATTCAGCCGCGCTTGCGATGGTCGCTGCGGGGCACGACGATGCTGGCCTGCTGCACCTGGCCAAAGCGAGATTTTATTTCGATCAGATACGAGCGCTGCCGCCCACACAGCGGCCCGTGATACAGAGCCTTGCGATGCAATCCCTGGGACTCGTGGCGAGGACCTGTCCCGACCATCCTGAAATCGAGTTGCTGCGACTCGTTAATACGCGCGAACTGGGGCGGGATAATGCGGCTGGTCACATCGCCCGGCACCCCAATGCCGCGGCACTGTATCTGGCCCTCGCACAGCTGTACCAGGAAGCGGACGAGATGCGGAGGACCAGGGTGCTCGCGAACGAGGCTTCGCTGCTGGATCCGCTGGGGGAAACGACGCAATGCCGCATCCGGGAATTGCTACAATCGGGTGGTAACGACGACAACGCCTGTCCCTGACACCGGCCCAGCCAACTTTCGTCGAGTGGCGTTGTATGAGAACGAATGGGGGGTGTAATGCAAGGCTTCACCGGCTTTTTTGCGGAGCTGCAGCGCCGGCATGTCATTCGTGCGGCGAGCCTACTCAGATAATGCGTAAATGAAGTCCACGTAGGCTTTTTCGATTTGTGCGAGTCCCGCAACCGGCACATCTTCGGCGGGCTTGATCAACATAACTTCATTCGGCGCGTGCGCGCCCGTGCCGAAACCCATGCCGGTCGGCACGAGCGGCAAGCCGAGTCGTTCCGTGAACTGGTAAAAGGGCGCGCTACCTGCAACACGCGGTTTTACGGCAACGTCGTTCGCATATTTGAAAACTACGGAAAGAGCAGCTTGTACGGCAGGATCGTCGACGGAGGTCTGCGATGCCGGATAGCCGCCGAGCTTCCTGATCTCGATATCCGTGAAGCCGCTGGCATCGAGGAACGCGCGAATCTTTGCGAGTGCCTCATCGGGATCGAGGCCGGGCGGCAGTCGCGAGTCGACCTTGGCGCTTGCCGTGTGCGGCAGGATCGTCTTGACGCCTTCCTCGGTGTAACCGCCCCAGATGCCGTCGATATTGAGTGTCGGCTGATACAGGAGTTCGATGACGGCGTCGGCGCCGGTCTTGTCGTCAACCCAGCGACTCACCGAGAGAATCTCCTGCAGGTGCGCATCGTCCATTTGCTCGAGACCCGCATTGATCAGCTGCGACTCTTCCTCGGTCGGCGGGCGGATACCGTCGTAGTAGCCAGGCACGAGAATCGTGTTGCCGTCGGGCGATGTGAGCACGGACAGTGCCTTTACCAGGCGCCAGACTGGTGAATCGACGATCGCCTTGTATGAGCCGTGAATCTCGGCTTTCGACGGGCCGCCCCAGTCGCCGCCCGTGGCCGTCATTTCGAAATAGAGGATGCCCTTGACGCCGAGAATCATATTGATCGTGCCGTCCGGCACCTGCGAGTTGAACGGAAACAGTACGCCGTCGGCGGTTTTCAGGCGGTCGTAGTAAGCATCGATGACCTGGTGATAATGCGGCGAGCCGAGCTCTTCCTCGCCTTCGGCAGCCACCATGATATTGACCGGCAACTTGCCGTCGACCGCGATGATTGATTCCAGGGCGTTGAGGAACGCGCGCTCTGGCCCCTTCTGATTGGTCGCGCCGCGCGCCATGATGACTTTGCCGAGTTTGTGGTCGACGATTTCTGCGTCGAACGGCGGACTCTGCCAGTCCTCCGGATTCACGGGTTGCACGTCGTACATGAGATAAACGACCAGAGTTTTTTCAACGCCCGCATCGTAATAGCCCCAGACGCCGGGATGACCGTCTGTTGGCACGAGCTCGGCTTCCTGAAATCCTATTGACTCGAGATCGCCGCGCAACAGTTCGGCCATTTCCAGCACGCCATCGTTCTGCGCCGAAACAGACGGCTGTCTTAGCCAACGTTGAATGGCCGCGACATGGTCGAATTCGTGAGCATCGATGTAGTCATAAACCGCCTGGTGATCGTCCGCGTATGGCTCCACGACCGAAAAGTCATAGGCTTCGTCGGTCGTCAGCGTAAAGGCAGGGCGTTGCGGCGCAGATACCTCGGGTACTGAAGGTGGCTGGCACGCCGATAGCGTGAGTGCTGCAATCAGGGTCATCGGTAGGTAGCGGTGCATGTGCCGTCCTTTGTTTTATTTTTCAAACAGCGAGCGGAAACTGTCACGAAAGCCGCGACTCACCTGACTGTAACGTAATTTCGTGCGGCTTCGAGGCATTTGTTGGAACCTGCGCATCGTCGAGTTGCCTTACTTAAGTCAGGACCCGTAGTGGAGACGATGATGCGCAAGTTGCCGATGATTCTGTTGCTGTTATCAATGCAGGCAATCGCGGAGGATGCCGAGCCGGCGAAATGTACGGACATCGGTACTTACAGCCAGCTCGACTTCTGGGTCGGTGAGTGGGACGTTTACTCGGGCGACGAACTGGTTGGCAAGAATCGCATCGAGAAGACGCTGTCGGGCTGCGCCATACTCGAGCACTGGCGGGGTGCTGGCGGCGGCGAGGGCAAGAGCCTGTTCTTCGTCACTGGCGATGGAGTCTGGAAGCAGGTGTGGGTCACCGAATGGGCGACCCGGCCCGGTGGCGTCAAGGAAAAGGTCCGGCAGGCAATGGACGACCCGAACCAGGTGCGATTTCAGGGCCGCATCACGTTGCCGGATGGGGGTAGCTATCTGGATCGCACGACGCTGACGAAGTTGCCGTCGGGTGAGGTACGTCAGCTGATCGAGATCTCGATGGACGAAGGTGTGACCTGGAAGAGTGGTTTCGACGCGATCTATCGGCGCAAGGAGCAATCGTTGGAGCGCTTCTCGAAGCGCGAT
>DAOWGY010000185.1 GCA_030641695.1 Gammaproteobacteria bacterium | reverse complement strand
TAGCTCAGTTGGTAGAGCAGCGGACTGAAAATCCGCGTGTCGGCAGTTCGATTCTGCCCCTGGCCACCATATGGCTTTTTCTATGGCCGGGTAGCGGGGCGGCGCAGCCGCAAGGTAGAGCAGCGGACTGAAAATCCGCGTGTCGGTGGATTCAATTACGAACGGAAGCTCTGGTGATGGGTGCGTAGCCAGTCGACGGTGTCGCGCAGTGTTCTTCTCGGATTGCGAGACTTGTAGCCGAGCTCGGATTCCGCGTAAAGTGATTTCGTGCCCCAGTAGTGCGATGCCATCTCTATTACTACCGGATCGGGGAATAGTTGGAGCGGCTCTCCGCGCACTCGCATGCCGACCGACTCGTCCACCGCGGCGAGCAGCCGGGCCAGTGCTAAGGGCAGCACCAAGCGCGGGGCCCGCACTCCGGAGGCTTCTTCGATCATGCCAAAGAAGTCCTTGATGCTCGAACAGGTACCGTCAAGGTGATAGACCGGTCGGGGGTGCGGCAGGTCCATGGCGCGCAGGATAGCCTGCACCGCGTCTCGAACATCGACGAAGTGAATGCCGCCGTGGATCAGGAACGGCAGCCGGCCGCGGAGCATGCGGAGCACGTTGGACGTCGATCGGAAGCGATGATCTTCCGGGCCCAAAAGCATGGGTGGCCGGATGAACACGAGCTCAACCCGAAGACTGTCCGCCAGCTGGCGCATACGCTTCTCCGCTACGATCTTCGAGTGGTAGTAGGGCCAACTCACCACCGTTTCCTCGCAGAAAGCCGCATTCTCGTCGGCAACCGCATCCGGGCTGTCGAAGCAGCCGACCGTGCCGGAGGTCGACAACATAACGAGCCGGCACTTATGAATAGCGGCGAGACGCACCATATTGAGACTGCCCTCGACGTTGGTTTTGTATATTTCTTCGGTGGCGCGCCGACTGTGGCGTACGAGTGCTGCCAAGTGGAAGATCCCGGCGAGTGGCGGGAGCTGGTCAGCCCAACTGACCGTGTCGGTCACCGAGCCCTGCACAAGTTCGACGTGCTCGAGATCGGCACTCCAGTCCAGCTCGGCCCATGCCCGCCTGTCGCGTACGAGCGCGACGGCCGCAGTATGGGCGGCGCGAGCTTGCAGCAGGTGGCGACCGATGAATCCCGAGGCGCCGGTTACTAGAAACGGACGAGCCATGCCCGATACGCTGCGATCTCGGCTGCCTCGGGCCCCCAGCTGTAATTTTTCTTGCCCTGGTCGTAGAGCAATATGCGCCGCTCGGTGAGATCTGCGAACGCACCCTCCACGTCGGGGAGATGCAGATTCTCGTCGGGTCGCGACTGCATAATGGCCATCGGTGAATTCAAGACCAGGGGCGTGGCCGGCTCGCCCAGCGCGGCGGCAACCACCTGGTAGTCGCGAACCACCGGCCCGAACAAGGAGCGTAGCAACCGCAGCACACGCGGGTCCTGCAGCTCGATCTTGGGATTCGGCGGTCCGGCCTGAGCAAAGCGGTTCAAGCGGATATGGTTGTCGACCGCCGGGTGACCGGCGAAGGCGAGCGCAGCCTCTGTATAAAACAAGTGCTCGAACTGGTACCGCATGCAACGCTCGACCAGTGGCGACACAACTTGATCGCGCCGCTTTGTGACAAGCACGCTACCACCGCGTCGCGTGATTGCCTCGCGTAACCAGCGCAGGTCGATGTCCTCGAGAGAACCCCCCTCGCTATCGAGGAAAGTGCGCAGGTGATGCGTCGTGGTTACCGTTTTGTGCTGGAGTTCCCCCATGATGTCGCGGCTCACGGCGTACACGTCAGAGTTCGGTTCGAGCGTTACCGGCCTGCCGCAGGCGATATGCGCGCCGCCCAGGCTCACCTCGTGTCGAAGCAGCCGCCCGGTCCAGCGCAAGAGGCCGCGCAGCTGCATCGGCGGCTTTGGCGCTCCGCCCAGCTCCTCGATGAATGCGGTCTCCTCCGGCACATGGTCATAGCTGAACGCGATGGGCAGCACCGTGCACACTTCGCCAGTCGCCTGCAGGCTGCGTAGCAGCCCGCGCCGTGGGGGGAGGAACTGTCTGGAACGGCTGCGGGACCCCTCGATAAAGAACTCGAGCACACGGCCTGTGCGAATCAGTGAGTGCACTTGTTGCGTCAGTTTTTTGTCTTCGCGGCCGAGGCCGCGCTGCAAATAGAAGGCGTGCAGGCGCACAAAAAGCCAGCTGAGCACGGGGATGCGTGCGAAATCCGACGTCGCCGCAATATGCGGGATGGCGATCCCCAGATCGGGTCGCGCAAACATCAATTGCGAGCAGAGCACAAAGTCGAGGTAACTGCGGTGCGACGGGACGAGCACAAGCGGCGAGCCGGGAGGCGCCTCCCTGAGCGCGACTTCGAACGAGGTCAGGTCGAAGGTTACGCGATCGAGACAACGGCGAAGAACCTTGACCACCACATAGGCTGCACACCGAATGAACACGTTGCCTCGTCTCTGCGTGAGCGCCCAGCGCAAATCACCGCGGGATCTCGGGTGGAGCCTGCCCGCTATGGGAACGGCCGCATTGTCTGCGCCCATCAAGTGCTGCGCCACGCCGCGACACACGGTCTCGATGTAGGCTGTCGGTTCGAAACCCGGGGGATCGAAGGGCGCCGAGGAGCGGAATCGGAACGTGTTGTGTGTGAAGTAGGCGAACATGCGGTTTGCCTGCGAGAGAAGTTCCGCCTGTCGGCGCGACTTAAGCGGGCGCTCATGGTGCAGCCAGTGGTTAATCCGATAGAGAAGTCCGTCAGGCCCCAGGTAGCGGACGCGCGCTGGCAGGTCCCGATTACGCCATCGCGTGTCCGGGTTTTGGGAGAAGAACGCCTCTATAGTGCTGCTGCACAACCGCACGTTCAGGCTGTGCTCGTAGCCTGCGACGGCGTGCAATATGGGCAGTACAGCACTTCCATTTACCGAATCAGGCTGACAAGCTGTGTCAATCAGTCGGTCTGCCACTGCATCACAAGGGATTACGTCAATGCGTGCACGCGGCCGGCCTATAATGGCGCGCATACGACCAGAGCCGATTTGCGCAGCGAACAGCGCGAAGGCTGCCGGACTATCGATCCAGCCGGGAAAGGGCTGGTGCATACTTGCTGAGATGATGCTCGGCCTCACCAGGGTGAGCCGCGTGTCGGCGCGCCGCTCGCACAACAGATGTTCGGCGATGCACTTTGTAAGTGTATAAGTATTGGGATGGCCGGTCTCGGCCAGTAGCTCCTTCTCGTCGACCTCGCCGCACATAATCGCGTCATACATATCCGCCGCGCGCCATGGCAGGGGCGCGAGTTCTTCGGACACTGTCCCGGCATCGCTGGCGTGGGGTGTGACATACGCGGTTGAAACGCTGACGAGAGACTCGAGCCGGTGGCAGCTTTTCGCCAGGTCGAGGATCTCGAGCGCGGTCGACACGTTGGCGGTGGCCGCATCTCGAATCGGGAGGTCGAACTGCACCGACGCCGCACAGTTGATCGCGTGGGTCACACGTTTGGCGAGAAACTCACGCTTTCCGGACTCAAGGCCGGCACCTGGCAGGCTGAGGTCGCACGAGACCACCTCTATGCTGTCCCGCCAGTTGGGAGCCAAATCGGCGAAGCAGGGTGAGGCCGCGATGTCCGTGTCGAAGCGACTCTCGGCCGTGCCGGAACCGTTGTTGCGAATCAAGACGTGAACGCGCTCGACACCGAGTGCCTCGCGGCGGCGTAACAGCTCGTGGAGCACGACCTTGCCCAAAAAGCCGGTGGCACCGGTCAGCAGAAACTCACCGCCGTTCAAGCGGATTGATTCCTCTTGCGCCGCTGTTCTCCGCACCGCGCCCCCTATAAGATAAATCCAGTTATGCGTCGTCGCCTTTCCCGGACCGGAAGTTTTGGTTGCCGGCGCCGAACACGTTCGCGGGATCCACGGCTTTTTTTATGTCCCGCGTCCAGGCCAACATTCCCGGCGACAGTACTCGTGGCAAAAAGTCACGCCTTATCTTGCCAATGCCGTGGTGGTGTGACAGCGAGCCGCCCGACTTCAGAACCTCGTCCCGGGCGGCATGTTCAAGCTCGCTGTAAACCGCACTCGGATTTTCCACCCCTTTGAAGTAATAAGCAAAGTAGAAGTAAACGCAAACCCCCGTCGGGTAGACCTGTGTGATTCGACAGGTGGCAAACGGCTTTCCTGGTAAATTCCGCTTGCGGTGTTCCTCGCGCAACCGTCGCTTGACGTTCTTACACAGCGAGAGCGCCTCGCTCCACGCAACGGAGGTCTCGAATGACTCTGCCAACAGGAAGTGATTCAGGATCCAATCGCGGAGGTACGCGATTCCGAACGTCAGCTGATAGCCTCGTTTGCCGTTCTCTGCACCCCCCTTCATGCCGCCGTAACGCTTCGCGATCTGGTAGACGCTGCGCTGCTCGGCGGCGACTTGTTCGCGCGTTCCTTCGAATACCAGTGTGCAGGCCGTCATGCGCTTCGGGTCGAAGCCCTTCACCCGGACTACAAACCATTTTTCGAGTGCGCTTTTGCGCTTTTTCAGCCCCGTAGAGCGGGGCTTGAGCATCTGGCTCAGCTGGAACTGGAGGTTGTCTACGAGCCTCACGCTGGCTGGCGGCGTCGCCGTCTGCGTGAGTTCGTAGAGGAAAGCGACGCCTTGCTCGAGATCGGGAAAAACAATCGAGCCGTACTGCTGAACCTCGGGCAGCGGGAAAATCTTGATGATCGCTCGCGTCACGATGCCGAAGCTACCCTCGGAGCCGAAGATCCAGCGTCGTGCGTCGCCGACGCCAATGGACTCGCGCGGGGCCACCGCCGGCCGCTCGAGCGTGCCCCGGGCGGTGACAACGGTGGCGTCGAGCACCAGGTCCTCAATGTTGCCGTAGCGGTTTTTTTTCATGCCGCTGGCGTGTGTCGCGATCCAGCCGCCCAGCGTAGAAAACTCAATGCTGTCCGGCTCGTGGCCCATCGTGAATCCGTGCTCTGCGAGCTGCTCGGCTATATTACGGCCGACGGCGCCCGCCTGGACACAAGCCATGCGGTTTTCAGGATCGATCCACAAGACACGATTCATTTGACTCATGTCGACTGACACGATCATGCGTTCTTCTTGCTCGGGGCAGCGCAACGCATCGCTTACGTTCGTGCCGCCACCGAAAGGGATCAGGCATACATCGTGATTCCGGGCAGCGCGCACGAGGCCCGCCACATCTTCATCTTTTGTCGGGTAGACGATCAGGTCGGGGATCCGCTCGAGCCGACCGTACTTGATGCGGTACATTTCCTCCTGTGTTTGACCGTGACCGTGGCGGAGCCGCGCCTCGGCGTCGTCGCTGATCTGATCGTCGTTAAGAAAGTTGCCGATTTCCTCGACGAAGACATCGTTGATGCGGGGTTCGGGAATCGGAGGTGGGTAATTAGAGGGGTTCAGGTTGTCCGCACCGACGTCGGAGTGGATCGTATCCTGGACCCAGCCCAGCAATTCGGGAAGTTCTTGCCCGGCCAGGTCGTAGCGGTTGCCGCTGAGTTTGACGACCCCGCCGTCGTGAATGTGAAATGCCGTGTCGCGGAAGCCCCAGACCGACTTGCTTTCCTCATCCGCAGGTTGCAACACCGGAGGTTCCGGAACAATGCGATCGGAATGCGTCACCGATAGATCTGCACGACGTGGCACTTTAGTGCGTTAGAACTTTTGTACCGAGTGGTCAGCTTCATCGACGTATCATAGCGAGTAACGTCACTCAGGTGAAGAATCGACCAACGACGGGATCGAAATGGCGTGAGCGCACGCTTAATGACACTCATTCCAAGACACGGTGCTCTGTCCCAAAGGGAGAAAGTGTTACCCATGTCTCCGGAATAGAGTGTCACCCTTCTTTCAGGAAGGGCACATCCGCCAAACGGACAAAAAGGCGCATAATGACTGGCTACGGCCGGCAGGGCGTTATCGGCGCTATTCCGCGAAACTTGTTCCGACCCTGGCGGCCTGTCTGATTCACGGGCCGGCGGCGCGGCAACAAGAAGATCAAAAAGGTTGCGCCACCCCCGAACGGGAAACCGATGCGACGACTCAAATTACTCTCTTTATCGATACTTGCGATGGCACTGCCTGCATTCGGACAGGGTGGCCCACCGGGCAGCATGCCCGTGTCCGTGGAGACTGTGGAGGTCCAGACGACTGAACTTGAGTCCTCGGTGAAGGCTGTTGGCACGTTGCTCGCCGAGGCCTCGGCGACACTGCGTTCCGAGGTGCCAGGGCAGATCCTCGTTGTACATTTCAAGGAGGGCCAGCGGCTCGCGAAGGGTGCCAAACTGTACTCGCTCGAGGCGACTGTGCTCGAGGCCGAGGTTAACGAGGCGCGCGCCAATGTCGAACGTAGCGATGCAGCTTTCCAGCGCGCACAGGAGCTGCATGCCAAGCAACTCATATCGACGACCGAATACGATGCAGCGCGGGCGAACTATAACGTCGATGTTGCGCGGCTGTTGTCGTCGCGCGCCAAATTGTCAAAGACCGTCATTCGCGCACCGTTCGACGGTTTCGTCGGCCTCCGCAGGATTAACGTCGGCGATTACGCGACGGCCGGTCAGGAGCTCGTGGACGTCGTTCAGCTCGATCCGCTGCGGGTAGATTTCAGTGTGCCGGAAATATTACTGCCGAAGGTGAAGCCCGGTCAGCTGATCGAAGTGACAGTCGATGCCTATCCGGATGAGGTATTTGCCGGCAACATCACCGCGGTCGCGCCGAAATCGGACGTGCAGGGACACAACCTCGAAGTACGGGCGAGTCTGCCGAACGGCGAGCTCAAGCTACGACCCGGATTGTTTGTGAGCGTCAAAGTGTCTCTTGGCGTCAAACCGGACGCGATAATCATTCCCGAACAGGCGATCTGGCCGATAGGCCAGAATAAGACGGTTTACATCGTCGTCGACGGCAAGGCTGAGCGACGCGTTGTCAGGCTCGGCGAGCGGCGACCCGGAGAGGTCGAAGTCGTGTCCGGTCTCGAAGTCGGCGAGGTCATTGTCACCGCCGGGCAGATGAAACTTCACGACGGCGCGGCCGTGCAGTCCGTCCCCGGCCGCACGGCCGCTACAAACTAGCGCGAGCCTCCCATCGAACTTCCCGCTCTTTCGATACGTCGGCCGGTTTTGGCTACGGTGATGAACCTTATCATCCTGTTGGTCGGACTCATCTCCTATGAGCGGCTTTCTGTTCGGTTGATCCCCAATGTTGATGAGCCGATCGTCACTGTGTTTACCGCGTACCCGGGTGCGAACGCCCGGGTCATCGAGTCGCAGATTACGAAGCCGCTCGAAGACGCATTGTCAGGTATCGAGGGTATCGACTACATCCGTTCGATCAGCCGTGCGGAAAGCAGTCAGGTGACGGTGCGCTTCAAACTCGCTCGCGACGCCGACGGTGCGGCGAGCGACGTCCGGGATCGAGTTGCACAGGCCCGTGGGGCCCTGCCGGAGGAAGCGAATGAACCAATCGTGCAAAAGCAGGAAGCTGACGCGCGGCCGATTATCTATCTTGCATTCTCCTCGGACCGGCACGACCTGATCGAGATTGCCGACGTTGCAAATCGTCTGGTTAAAGACCGAGTCCAGACCATACCGGGGGTTGCGGAGGCTCAGGTCTACAGTAATCGCTACGCGATGCGCATATGGCTGAACCCTGACCGGCTTGCCGGTTACCAACTGACGCCGGTGGACGTCGAATTTGCACTGCGTGCACAGAACATCGAAGTGCCCGCCGGGCGCGTCGAGAGTTACGATCGTGAATTCACCGTGCTCGCCGAGACCGATCTGCGGGAGCCGCAGCAGTTCGCCGAGATCATTATCAAGGAGACCGACAATTTCCTCGTACGTCTGGGCGACGTGGCGCGGGTCGAGCTCGGCGCCGACTCCTCGCGATTTCGTGCACGCTTCAACCGGCGCAACGCGGTGCCGCTCGGCATCGTCAAACAGGCCGTAGCGAATCCGCTCGATATATCGCTGGCGTTGCGTGAAATGCTGCCGCAGATCACGCGCTCGTTGCCGCAGGGCATGCTGGTCGAGGTTGCCTACGACAGCACGATCTTTATCGAACGGTCGATCAAGGAAGTTTACGTCACCGTGGCCGAAGCAGTGCTGCTGGTAGTGCTCGTCATTTTTTTGTTCTTGCGCAACTGGCGCGCCGTGTTGATACCGATCGTGACGATACCAGTGTCCCTGATCGGCGTCTTTGCCTTAATGTACGTGTTCGGATTCACGATCAATACGCTGTCGCTGCTGGCGATGGTGCTGGCCATCGGACTGGTCGTCGACGACGCGATCGTCATGCTCGAGAACATATACAGGCATATCGAGAACGGCATGGTGCCCTTCAAAGCGGCGCTAACCGGCAGTCGCGAGATCGCATTTGCAATCGTTGCGATGACGATAACGCTGTCGGCTGTGTACCTGCCGTTCGCGTTCTCGACAGGCCGCAGCGGCAAGCTGTTCGTCGAGTTTGCGCTGACGCTGGCCGGGGCTGTGTTGGTTTCCGGTTTTACGGCGCTAACGCTGTCGCCGATGATGTGCTCGAAACTGCTACGCCACGACGAGACGCACGGTCGGCTGTTCGAGTTCGGCGAGCGCCTGCTCAGAGGGCTTGATCGGGGCTATCACGCGGTCCTCAACAGGCTGCTTGACCGTCGTTTGTTCGTGGTTGGTGCCGGCGCGCTGGTAATCGTAGCCATGGTGTCGCTATTCCTGGTGCTGCCGGAGGAGCTTGCGCCGCCAGAGGATAAGGGTCTCCTTATCGGAATCGGATCCGCTCCGGAAGGAGCGACGATCGACTACACCGACCGGTATGCGCAGCAAATGGCCGATATTTTTGCGGAGTTGCCCGAGCAAGAGCGGTTCTTCAGCATCAGCGGCTTTAATGGCGTTACCAACGCGATTACTTTCGTTGGTTTGCAGGATTGGCGCGGTCGCGACCGTAGCTCACATCAAATTGCAGACGAGCTGTTTCCGCGGTTCTCTGGCATTGCGGGCATCATGGCGTTTCCGGTGACCCCGCCGCCGCTCGGCCTGCGGGATTTTGGGCAACCGGTGCGCTTCGTCGTGCAAAGCACGCTGTCGTGGGACGAACTCAGCCAGATGGCAGACCGCCTGATCATCAAGATGAGCGAGAACCCGAACCTGACCAATCCGGACTCGGACCTGAAGCTCAACAAGCCGGAGCTTAAGGTAGACGTCAATCGTGAGAAGATCGCCGCCGTCGGCGCGAGTGTAAACGCCGTCGGGCGAACACTTGAAACCATGCTGGGCGGACGCAACGTGACTCGCTTCAAGATGGGGTCGGAGCAATATGACGTCATCGTGCAGGTTGAAGACGACTCACGACGCACGCCCGGAGATCTCAGCAACATTTTCGTGCGCGGCGCGGGCGACACGATGATCCAGCTGCAGAACCTGGCGACGGTGACTGAAACCGTCGCAGCAAAGGAACTCAATCACTTTAACAAGCTTCGCTCTGCGACAATTTCGGCCGGTCTCGGCCCTGGTTACACGATGGGCGAGGCGATTGACTGGATGGAAGGCGCGCTCGCCGAAGTTGCTCCGGACGCGTTGTACGATCTGGCCGGCCAGTCGCGGGAGTTTCGGGAATCGGCCTCCAGCGCGTTCGTACTGATGGGACTGGCGTTGGTATTCATCTATCTGGTGTTGTCGGCTCAGTTCGAGAGTTTCATCGACCCGCTGATCATACTGGTGTCCGTGCCGCTCGCGATGTTCGGTGCTTTCCTGTGCCTGGTTGTCATCAACAAAGGCAGCGGCGCGGGCTGGTGGGAAATTAATGCGTCTTGGAACATCTATACGCAGATCGGAGCGGTCACGCTGGTCGGGCTTATTTCCAAGCACGGGATTCTGATCGTCGAATTCGCCAATCAGCTGCGTGCACAGGGCATGGAAAAGCGCGACGCGGTGCTTCAATCGGCAAGCCTGAGATTGCGGCCGATCCTGATGACGACCGGGGCCATGGTACTCGGTGCGGTGCCGCTGGCCGTTGCGAGCGGCGCCGGGGCCGAGGCGAGACACCAGATTGGCTGGGTCATCGTCGGTGGCATGAGTTTCGGTACGCTGTTTACGCTGTTCGTTGTGCCGGTAGTCTACCTGTTGCTGGCAGGTCGGCACGCCAAGATTGCCGGGACATTAGAGCCTGTGGGGGTGCCAAGTCCAACCACGTCCTGATTCGCTTCGCGAATCGGTCTGCCCCTGGCCACCAAAAGCTTGAAGGCCGCGAACGGGAACTCTCGCATTTGAGCGTGGTACGAAGTCACTGATAGTCTTCACCAGACTACTATTAATCGGATTCCAACTATGAATCATTGCATGCATTTCGTATCTCGAATGAGTGTTGGGGTCACGCTTTGCGCAATCTTGCTGACGAGCGTACCCGTCGTGTCTGATGGACTCAAGTGATCGACGCTTAGGCTTGGACCGGGCAATCTCCAGGCGTGACTTCCTGAACGGAGTCAGCGTTGTGATCGGCACCTCGCTGTTACCTGCCTGCGCAAAAACCGGCGAGCCGATTGTCGAGGGCCCGTCAGCGTACTATCCTCCCGCCGCAACCGGGATGCGCGGTTCGCACCCGGGTTCGTTCGAAGTGGCCCACGCCATGGTTCAGGGCCAGCATTGGGCGGCCGAGAGAACAGACGAGCACTACGACCTCGTCGTCGTCGGTGCGGGCATCAGTGGCTTGTCGGCTGCGTACATCTACCGTCGTGATGTGGACCCGAACGCGCGCATCCTTGTCCTGGACAACCACGACGACTTCGGCGGTCATGCGCAACGTAACGAGTTCACGCTCGATGGCCGTACGTTTATCGGGTATGGCGGCACGATGCTCAT
>DAOWGY010000252.1 GCA_030641695.1 Gammaproteobacteria bacterium | reverse complement strand
CTGCGCAGTGGGCGCGGCAGCGAGGGCAACCTGGTTGCCGGCGTCAAGTCGCGCATTGCGGACAGCACGAGCGTATTCCTCGAAGAGCGCTACCAGCACGGCACGACGATGACCGGACTGACGCATGCCACGGGAATCACGTTCGCACCGACCGAAAAATGGAATCTCGGTGTCAACACCGACATCGGCACGCTGCAAGACAGGCAGACGGGCGCGGAGACGGAGCGCCTGGCCGGCGCCGTACAGATCGGATTCGGATTCAACGACCTGCAGGTATCGAGCGGCATCGAGTACCGCTACGACGATGCCGAACAAGCGGACCTGAGTCGGACCGAGCGCACGACCTGGCTGTTCCGCAACAACTTCAAGTATCAAGTCAATCCGAGTGCGCGTCTGCTCGGCAAGTTCAATCACTCGGAAAGTGAAAGCTCGCTCGGTACCTTCTATGACGGCGGCTACACCGAGGCGGTACTTGGTTACGCGTATCGACCGATCCACCACGATCGACTCAATGCTCTGGTCAAGTACACCTATTTCTATAACGTACCAACGACCGATCAGATTTCGTTGCAGAATATCGCTGCTGAGTTCATACAGAAGAGTCACATCGCTGCTGTCGACCTTACCTACGACATTACGCGACGCTTCACGATAGGCGGCAAGTACGCCTACCGTCTGGGGCAGGTCAGCCTGGATCGTGAAGATCCGGAGTTCTACGACAATAGCGCGAGCCTCTATGTTGTCCGCGGCGACTACCGCTTCCGCGACAACTGGGAATTCCTGCTGGAAGCACGTCTGCTGCACATGCCGGACCTGAATGAGCGCAGGAGCGGTGCACTCGCGACGGTCTCGCGTTACCTCGGGGATCACCTGAAGATCGGCCTGGGTTACAACTTCACCGATTTCTCAGAAGACTTGACGGACCTCAGCTTCGACAACCACGGCGTGTTCCTCAGCCTGACCGGATCGATGTAGTTCAAACGGCTTTGCGGCTAAACGGCTGGCTGGAATTTCGACGGCTCCTGGTTCGCCATATGCTCGTAAGTCTGCCAGCGCAACTCGATGAGTTCCTGCGCACTTTGCATGAGTTTCTCGGCTTCCTCGGGATGCGTCCGCGTCAGTATCTTGTAGCGCATCTCGTTGTACGCGTACTCCCGGAGCGGAATGCTCGGGCGGGGTGAATCGAGGACGAATGGTTTCTTGCCGGCCGCACGCAGCGCTGGGTTATAGCGTATCAGCGGCCAGTAACCACTGGCGGTGGCGAGCTTCTGCTGCTTCAGTCCGTCCACGAGGTCGTAACCATGGGCGATGCAGTGACTGTAAGCGAGGATCAGCGAAGGTCCGTGGTACTCCTCGGCTTCGCGCATCGCGAGCAGCGTCTGCTGCGGGTTGGCGCCCATCGCAACCTGTGCAACATAGACGTTGCCGTAGGAGATCGCCTGCAAAGCCAGATCCTTCTTGCCGATGCGCTTACCGGCCGACGCAAAGCGGGCCACAGCGCCCAACGGCGTCGCCTTCGACATCTGGCCACCTGTATTCGAGTACACCTCGGTATCCAGTACCAGTACGTTGACGTTACGACCACCGGCAAGCACGTGATCCAGGCCGCCCGCGCCGATGTCATACGCCCAACCATCGCCGCCAACCAGCCAGATGCTGCGACGTACGAGATGGTCGACGATGGAAAGCAATGAAGCAGCTCTTTCGTCACCGCTCTCCTCTTCCAGTTTCCGCAGCTTTTGCTTGAGCACGGCAACGCGCTGTCGCTGTGCACGCAATTCGCTGCCGACTCGTTGACTGGAATTGACGATCTCGTCGGTGAGCGCCTCGCCTATTTGCGGTGCGAGTTCGGTGACGAGCCCTTTTGCGATCGCCATGTGGTGATCGGCGGCAATGCGCATGCCGAGCCCGAACTCGGCATTGTCTTCGAAGAGGGAATTCGACCACGCAGGGCCGCTGCCCTCCGCATTCTTGCTCCAGGGTGTCGTCGGCAGGTTGCCGCCGTAGATCGACGAGCAGCCGGTGGCATTCGCCACCATGAGGCGCGGACCGAACAACTGCGACAACAACCGCACGTATGGAGTCTCGCCGCAACCAGCGCAGGCACCCGAGAACTCGAACAGCGGCTCGAGGAATTGCGAACCGCGCACCGAGGAGAAATCCACTGTCGCCCGGTCGCTGAACGGCAAGGTTTCGAAGAACTCGATATTCGAGCGACCCTCGTCGAGGATCGGCGCCTTGTCGGTCATATTGATTGCGCGTGTTTCCGTGTCGTCCGGGCTGGTGACGGGACAGGCTTCGACGCACAGGCCACAACCCGTGCAATCCTCGAGATAGACCTGCAATGAGTAGCGAGTTTCGGGAAAGCCGCGAGCGCTGATCGGCGCGGACGGAAAGCTGGCGGGTGCTTTGTCCAGGACGCTCTCGTGGAAAAACTTGGCGCGGATAACGCTGTGCGGACACACGAAGCTGCAGTTGCCGCACTGGATGCAGAGGTCCTCCTCCCAGGCCGGTACGAGGTCGGAAACGTTCGACTTCTCGAAGCGTGTCGTGCCGCTCGGATAGGTACCGTCGACCGGCAGCTTGCTGACCGGCAGATCGTCGCCGTGGCCACGCATCATTTGCGCCGTTACGTCGCGCACGAAGGCTGGCGCATTGTCGGGGACCACTTGCTCGAGTGCGCGCGTGCCGCGCCGGTCCTGCGGAATCTCCACCTCGTACAGGTGGTCGAGCGCAGCGTCGACGGCCGCAAAGTTCTTCTCGATAACGGCCTGACCTTTGGCCTTGTAGGTTTTCTCGATGGCCTGCTTGATCTGCTGTATCGCCTCGTCGCGCGGCAATACACCGGAGAGCGCGAAGAAGCAGGCCTGCATCACGGTGTTGGTGCGTTTACCCATGCCCGCATCGCGTGCGACGCGGGACGCGTCGATGACATGCAGGTGAATGCCACGTTCGACGATAGTCTCCTGCACGGGCTGTGGCAGCCGGTCCCAGACGTCGTCAGCGGCGAGCGGGCAATTCAACAGGAACACCGCGTCATCGGCCGCTTGCTGCAGTACTTCGATCTGGTCGATGAGTTCAAACTTGTGACACGCGACGAAATTCGCCGACTGGATCAGGTAAGGCGCGCGAATCGGCTCGGGTCCGAAACGTAAATGCGAAATCGTGCGTGAGCCGGATTTCTTGGAGTCGTAAACGAAGTAGCCCTGGCAACACAGGTCGGTGTTTTCACCGATGATCTTGATGCTGTTCTTGTTCGCGCCGACGGTTCCATCGGAGCCCATGCCAAAGAAAAGCGCGCGCGTTGCGCGTTCGTCCTCGATGTGCATCTCCCGGTCGAATTCGATGCTGGTATGCGTGACGTCATCGTGAATACCGACCGTGAAGTGCTGTTTGGGCTCTGGCCGTTCGAGCTCTTCGTAGACGGCCATCACCATGGCCGGGGTGAACTCCTTGGACGACAGGCCATAACGTCCGCCGATGATTCGCGGCATGGTCTTGCGCACGCCGCTGCCGACACTTTCCGCAAGCGTCGTAACAACATCCTGGTAAAGCGGCTCGCCACTGGCGCCGACTTCCTTGGTTCGGTCGAGGACGGCGATCGAGCGAACCGATTGCGGAATCGCGGCGAGCAGGTGTTCGGCCGAGAACGGCCGATACAGGCGCACATTGACGACGCCAACCCCTTTCGGACGCAGTGCGTCGATAGTTTGTGTCACTGTTTCCGCACCGGAACCCATGACTATGATCGCGCGTTCTGCCTGCGGGTCACCGTGGTAATCGAACAGGCGGTAGTGGCGTCCCGTAATCTCGGCGAAGCGATCCATGCATTGCTCTACGATCGCGGGCGTCGCCTCGTAAAAGCGATTGACGCTCTCGCGCCCCTGGAAATAGACGTCAGGGTTTTGTGCCGTACCGCGGATGAACGGATTGTCCGGGTTCAACGCGCGATGGCGATGTTCGTAAATGAGTTTGTTGTCGATCATCGCGTATATGTCGTCCGCCGAGACGATTTCGATCTTGTTGACCTCGTGCGACGTGCGAAAACCATCGAAGAAGTGGATGAAAGGCACGCGCGAACGGAGAGTCGACGCATGACAGATCAGCGCAAGATCCTGTGCTGCTTGCACGGACGATGCGGATAGCAGCCCGAAGCCGGTCGTGCGTGCCGCCATGACATCCTGGTGATCGCCGAAGATCGATAATGCCTGCGCGGCGAGGGAGCGTGATGCGACATGAAACACGGCTGACGTAAGTTCACCTGCGATCTTGTACATGTTCGGCAACATCAGCATCAGGCCTTGCGATGCCGTGAATGTCGTCGTCAATGCGCCCGTCTGCAACGCGCCATGCGCGGTACCGGCGGCCCCGCCTTCACTTTGCAACTCGATGATGTCGGGTACCCGGCCCCAGATGTTCTTTTTGCCGGCCGCCGACCAGACGTCAGCGAGTTCGGCCATCGGCGACGACGGCGTAATCGGGTAGATCGAGCAGATCTCACTGACCGCGTAGGCAACGCGGGCGACAGCCTCGTTGCCATCGAGCGCACGCATCTCGGTCATGTCGTCGGTGCCTCGGCGGTTTCGGGTTCGTCGGTCATTTCAATGGCGTGGCAGGGACACTGCTCGTAACACACGGCACAACCGGTGCAGAGGTCGTAATTGAAACGGTAGCGCTTGCCGGGCCCCAGTTTGATGATCGCGCCCTCGGGGCAGGCGCCAAAACAGCCATCGCACTCGAAGCAGTTGCCGCAGGACAGACATCGCCGCGCCTCGAACAGCGCATCGGATTCGGACAGGTTCTGCATGATCTCGTCGAAGCCTTCCTGGCGATCGACAACCGGCAAACGTTCCTGCTCTACCTGCGGCGCATGCGTGCGATACCAAAGACCCAGTTGCTCGTGCCCGATGACCGGATGCTTGGGCTTGCGGCGATAGGTACCGCCCTTGAGAAATGCGTCGATATGGCGCGCCGCGTGCTTACCATGTCCAACGGCGATCGTTACCGAGCGATCGCTCGGCACCATGTCGCCGCCGGCGAAAATTCCTT